>JAITVM010000102.1 GCA_031285815.1 Clostridiales bacterium
TCATAAAAACTATGTCTCTGGCTTAACAAAAAAACGTAGCCTTAAGAGCAATGTTCTTGCCTCCTTGCTTGATGATCATTTGGCTTTTAATGTTATCCGCTGTTTATGAAACGAACGTGGTATTGCCCCTAACCGCAATTTTGTAAAAGCAAATATAAAATAAGCCGGAAACCCCCGGCGCCTAGCCTGGCGCATGAAATTCCCAGCCGTTAATTATATATAAAAACTAGCATCTGCGTTATAAGAGCTTAATATTATTTATTACCAATTCAAAATTAGTGCCAAGAAATTCCGCTGCGCGTTTGCACATTAACATCCGTGATAAAAAAATTTCGAAATAATCTAAAACCGAACATATAGAAGTATCAATTACTAAATTAAGTGCAATTATTTTTTCTGGGGCCCGGATTGTAAGGTCGGATTTAACTACCGAATAATTTACCCTATCGTGAATGTCAAACGTTGTAAAATCACGGTTACGCACCCTGCTCCTTCTTACGTCTGTCTTATCGCCAATGATAATCGCTGCCGAAACCGGGCTAACTGCTACACCTGTACCTTCATCATGGTTCCCGATTGCACTTGTTATTATAGAAATTTCGCCTGGGTCCATGCCTATCCGGTTTAAAACCGTAAAAGCCAAGACAGCGCCTGTATTCGCATGGTTGCTCCTATTGACAATATTCCCTATATCATGTAAATATGCCGCTATTTTGCTAAGCTCTTGCTCACGCTCCGGAAACTCCAGTTCTTGTAATATTTTAGATGCTATATACCCTACCCTAAGGGTATGTTTTATTGAATGGTCTGTATAACCTAAAACACCTAAAATTTCATCAGCTTTTCTAATATATACATTTATCTCCTCATTGATTTTTATATCTTCAAAAGTTACCATACTTTCCCTCCATAATTAATATACCCCCATTATTCAAAGAATACCAGGCTTAAGCGTTTATTTTTTTAAAAGTTTCCTGTCCAAACCCAAATATTAAACCTAACACATACTATAATATTTACTTTGTCCGAAATATTTGTTATATTGTATCAAATTAACTTTAGCTTATATATGGTTTATTCATATATATAATATTATACCAAGGAGGCTATGGAATGTTTATAAACGATATGTTCAAAAACAAAAAAGCCATTTATTCTTTCGAAATTTTTCCTCCAAAATCGGATTCGCCAATAAACTCTATATACAATACACTTGACGAAATGGCTTCGCTCTCGCCTGATTTTATATCGGTTACTTATAGTGCCGGCGGTACTAGCCCCGGAAATTTAACAGCCGGGATAGCCAGGGATATCAAAAATAAATATAATATCGAACCCTTAGCCCACTTGACATGTGCTAATTCAGAAAAATCTGAGCTCATAGATGTTTTGGAAAAATTAAAGGGGTACGGCATACAAAATATCCTTGCCCTCCGGGGCGACATTATAGAAGGGGCGGCGCACAAAACAGATTTCCGTTACGCATCTAACTTAATTTCATTTATAAAAGGCAAATACGATTTTAACATAGTATCGGCCTGCTACCCAGAAGGCCACCCGGAGACTTCGAATATTAACCAAGATATTAAAAACTTAAAAAACAAAGCTGATAAAGGGGCAACCCATTTAATAACCCAATTATTTTTTAACAACGATGATTTTTACAATTTTATGTACCAAATACGCGAAGAGGGCATTACTTTACCTGTACAAGCCGGAATAATGCCGGTAACAAACAAAAATAGCATACGGCGGATTATTAGCTTATGCGGGGCCGCCTTCCCAAAAAAATTTGTGAAAATGCTTAGCCGTTATGAAGATAACCCCGAAGCCCTTTTTGATGCCGGTATTTATTATGCAACAGAGCAGATTATAGATTTATTATCAAATAATGTAGCCGGCATCCATTTGTATACGATGAATAACCCCAAAGTTGCCCGGCGGGTCACAAACAATATAAAAAATATATTAAACCATATAAACAACGATGGGCTATGGTAAATAAAATAGATAAAGGCGGAGTATTGCGGCTATTAGCCTATAACAGTGCCCATAATTTAAACAATACGCCAGTTATTGATGAACTGGTTAATGAATGTATATTAGAAGCAGAAAATGCGTCCCAGTTTAGATATATTTATAAAATATTTGACATAAATGGATGTAAGCTTGAAGGCACAGATATCTATTTAAATAGCAGGGATATAAAAGCGCACCTTGAAGGCTCAAGTAAATGCCTGGTCCTGGCGGCCACCATAGGTGTGGGGGTAGATAGGCTAATCAGTAAATATGAAATAACAAATATAACCAAAGCTGTTATTATAGACGCCTGTGGATCTGTTGCGGCAGAACGGGCCCAAACTAAAGCAATAAGTGAGGCGGCCCAAGCTTTAATGTCTAACAAGGGTATGGGCTGCAACTTTATGACATCCCAGTATAGCCCAGGTTATGGCGATTTCCCAATTAGTATGCAAAATAAAATCATTGATATTTTACAGGCACAAAAAACTATCGGGCTAACTGTTACAGAAAACCATATTATGATCCCAAGAAAATCTATTACTTCTTTAACAGGCATTTCGGGCCAGGCAGTAAGCGGTAAACTTTCCGGCTGCAAAAACTGCGTGCTATATAATAAATGTAAATTCAAAAAAAATTAGTGTAAGGGGTTATTTGCCTTGAAAAAAGATTTAATCAGCCAATTAAATAAACAAACGTTAATCCTGGATGGTGCAATGGGCACCATGCTCCAAAATGTAGGCTTGCCGGCCGGAAGCCTTCCGGAACTGCTATCGCTAACAAACCCCGATATCGTATATAATATCCACAAAGCCTATATAGATGCCGGTTCAGATATAATTTATTCTAACACCTTTGGGGCCAACCCATATAAATTATCCGGAAGCGGCCACACAACTAAAGAAATTGTATCAAGATCTATAGAAATAGCAAAATCAGCTGCTTCGGATAAATACGTGGCACTTGATATTGGCCCAATAGGCCAGCTTCTTGAGCCAAACGGCCTACTAACCTTTGAAGATGCTATTGATATTTTTAAAGAAATAATGGCAGCAGGTGAAAATGCCGACCTAATCGCCATAGAAACCATGGCGGATTTATACGAGGTTAAAGCCGCAATAATCGCTTCAAAGGAAGTTTTCATGGGTACACAAAAGCCGGTTTTCGTTACAATGACTATAGAAGAAAATAAACGCACCTTCTTAGGCTGTTCCCTAGATGAAATAGCCTGTTATTTAAATGCTGCAGGTGTTGATGCTATTGGCCTTAATTGCTCCCTGGGGCCGGTTGAGCTAAAACCTATTATCGAAGGGCTTTGCAAAAAAACCAGCCTGCCGGTAATATTAAAACCAAACGCCGGCTTGCCTGACCCTATTACCGGCCAATATAATATCGGCGCAGAAATGTTTTCATCACTGCTTAATGAAATATATTTTAAAGGTGTTTCTATATTTGGCGGCTGTTGCGGTACAACCCCAGATTATATTAAGGCTATAGCACACAACTTAAAAGGGCGGGCAATTGTGCCGCGGGGGGTATATGAAAAACCGGCAGTATGTTCATCAACCAAGACCGTTTATTTAGATAGTGTAAAATTAATTGGCGAACGGATTAACCCCACCGGAAAAAAATTATTGAAAGAAGCCATTAAAACCAAAAACATGGGTTATATAATAAAACAAGGTTTGGCCCAGGTTGATTCTGGGGCCGATATATTAGATGTTAATATAGGGCTTCCTGAAATTGACGAGGCGGGGCTGATTCCAATTGTTATAAAAAGCCTGCAAAAAACCATTGACTCCCCACTTCAAATAGATTCTTCTGACGTAGGGGCTTTAGAAGCGGGGCTGCGTGTTTATAACGGCAAGCCCATAGTGAATTCGGTAAACGGGGATAGCGAAAATTTGGATAAAATACTCCCGCTTGTTAAAAAGTATGGTTCCGCAGTCATCGGCCTTACTTTAGATAAAAACGGGATACCAGAATCAGCTGAAGGGCGCTATAAAATTGCTGAAAAAATATTAAACGCCGCCTTATCACATGCTATAAAAAAAGAAGACGTTTATATAGACTGCTTGACGCTCACAGCCTCAGCCCAGCAAAAAGAAGTTATGGAAACAATAAAAGCTGTCCGGCTAATTAAAGAGGGGCTTGGGCTAAAAACTGTACTTGGCGTCTCAAATGTATCTTTTGGTTTACCCAACAGGGAGCTTATCAACTCTGCATTTTTAACCATGGCCTTAGCAAATGGCCTTGACCTGCCCATAATTAACCCTAACAACAAAACTATTATGGATTATGTACATGCATATAAAGTCTTATCAAATTCCGATGTATCGGCTGAGGCTTATATAAAAAAATTTTCAGTTAATGCCCTTTCAGATGGCGCCCCGGTTGACCCCGGCCAAACAAAAGGCATAATGTCTTTAAATAGCGCAATTATTTCCGGTATACCAATGGAAGCCGAAATAGCCACAAAAGAGCTTTTGAAAACAGAAAGCGAGCTTAATATAGTTGACAGCTATCTAATAAAAGCCCTCGATATTGTAGGCAAAAAATTTGAAGCCGGCGAGCTTTTCCTCCCCCAATTATTATTATCTGCGGAAGCTGCACAGTCAGCCTTTGAAACATTAAAAAATAATATGGCCCTTAATGGCACAACCGCAGCCCCTAAAGGAAAAATTATATTGGCCACGGTCAAGGGCGATATCCACGATATAGGCAAAAATATTGTTAAGGCGCTATTGCAGAATTACGGCTACGAAATTTTTGATTTAGGGAAAGATGTGCCGCCAGAAGAAATCACAAAATGCGCTATCAGCAACAATATAAAATTAATAGGCTTAAGTGCCCTTATGACTACCACAATAAAAAACATGCAAGAAACAATCTATGCATTAAGAAAATCCGGCCATGATTGTAAAATTGTTGTAGGTGGGGCAGTTTTAACTGAAGAATATGCTAAAATGATTGGTGCCGATTATTATGCAAAGGATGCAATGGCAACAGTAGATATAGCAAGGGCTACCCTATAATTTTTTTATTTAAGCCCATATTTCAGAAAAAAGCAGCCATCTATGTCAAAAACATATTGGCTGCTTTTTTTAACCCCTATATTAATTTGCTTTGTTGCTAGAACCGCACATCCTTATTTTTTGGATACAAAAAGATTTAAGCCCGGCCCTGGCAACCCCCAAATATTTCTTTGGGTCAATAATAGTTTCATCTTTTAAGGCTTCCCTGACCGACTTAGTAAAGTTGTCCCTTAATTCGGTAGCAAAATTTACTTTTGACATACCCAGTGAAATTGCTTTTTTTATTTTGGCTTCTTCGATACCAGAGCCGCCATGTAAAACTAGTGGGGTGCTAACAAGTTTTGCCACTTCTGCTAAAACATCAAAAGCCAAATGTGGCTCGCCTTTGTAAAACCCATGGGCTGTACCAATAGCCACAGCAAAAAAGTCTACCCCGGTTTTTTCCGCAAACTCTTTTGCTTCAGATGGAACCACATAAGCGGCGTTCTTGACATTTACATCGTCTTCCTTGCCGCCTATCCTGCCAAGCTCGCCTTCGGTTGAAATATCCATTTCCCTGGCAATTTCAGCTACCTTTGCGCTTATAGCTATATTTTCTTTAAGCGGCAAAGCTGACCCGTCTACCATTACAGATGTATAGCCTGCCTTTATTGCCTGCATAATAATGTCAAACTTGTCAGCATGGTCTAAATGGAGGGCTACAGGTATAGGCGCTTTTTTTGCCAGCGCTGAAACAATTGCCGCCATTTCTTCCATCCCTAAATAAGCCGCAGTTGGTTTTGTTGTCTGGATAATAACAGGCGAGTTTTCTTCTACCGCCGCAGAAACAATAGCTTGCGCCATTTCTAAATTCTCAGCGTTAAAAGCCGGGACAGCATATTTTTCTTTCTGTGCTTTTAAAATCATTTCCTTACAATTCACATATGGCATAAAGAAGCTCCTAACTTTTACTTTTTTATAAGTATATGCCACGGCTGGTAAATTTGCAAACTATAACTGGATCCAAGGCGCAAGCCCGTCAGGCTTGTCTGGGTTTGTCCCTGTCTCTATAGATTTATAATAAGCAACTAACTGGTTAATTAATATAAATGGCAAGCCCATAACTGGGTAGCTGAGGGCTTCCCCAAAGTATATATTATATACGCCATCTAAAGGCATTTCTTCATTGGTATATGCAATAACCGTAGCGCCTTTTTTCTTAACATCTTCCAGCAAAGCTTTTTGTAGTTCTATTGAACCGCTTGATAACGGCATTATTACAAGTGTATCTTTACCAATAAGGACCATAGGGCCATGGCGCAAATCCAACACATGGTGGTAATTGCTAGGAAGCTGGCAAATTTCTTTAAAGGCCAATGAACCTTCTTCACATATGCCGCCTATCTCTGCATCGCCTAACACAACTACATGGTCCCAAGGCAACAAAGCTATTTCTTTAAGTTTATCTTCCCATTGGGCTAAATATTTTTCGCCATCCCCTATTACTGACTCAAGCCCAGATAAAATATCTTTATCATTAGCTAATTCTGCTATTATATAAAGCCAAGCAAAATATAAACAAGAAACAGTCCTTGTTTGGCATACACTGTTATCAAACGCCCAAGGCATTTCTAACGCAACATTGCTAAGGCTGCCTATTGGTGTCCCTACTTTGCATGTCATCGATACTACTTTCACGTTACTATTGTTATTTTTTATGGCTTCAACAGCACGGATAATTTCGCTGGTCTCACCGGAGCGGGTTATGGCAACCACTACTGCATTGTCATATATATCTTTAAACCGGCCACTATGAATTAAAACCTCGCCTGCAGGAATAGCTAACGAGACCCGGCCCAGCCCGGCCATTGTGATTTGGGCGCATGACTTTGCCAGTGAATAGCTAGAGCCACAACCTAAAAATATAACTATGCCATCTTTATTTTCTTCTAAAACCGATTTAATAGAAATTACAAATTGCGAAAGATACTCTTTTGATTTGCCCATAGATTGATACTGTTCTTTAATCTCATTTAATGTTAACATATGGCCACCTTCCTTTGGGGTTAAATCCCATCGCCTTCCATTTTTTCTTTATTGTCTTCTATATTATTTTTTTTATTCTTTAAAGGGCGCATAAATAAATTTATGCCATCCCTGCCCTTTTCAATTAAACCCTTGGCCAATTCCTCAGCTTCCAGGCCACCGGATTCAAAAATCCCAGCTAAGGCAATCGGTAAATTTGCCCCGGATATAACTTCTAATTTTAAATTTGGGTTTTCCGCCTTAACCATAACAGACTGGTTATAAGGTGAACCCCCAACTAAGTCAGCCAAGATTAGGACACTGTCGCTAACTTTTAACAACCCATTTATGGCCCCTAACAAATTAAGCTTTAAGTCGCCTGTGCTATGGGATTCTAAAAAATCTACACCTTTGACTTGTTCAGAAGCCCCGGCAACTAATTCAATAGCCGATACTACACCGGTTGCAAACTGGCCATGCCCTGTAATCAAAAACCCAACCATATGATGCCCTCCTTTCAAAACAATATGAAGCTAAAATAGGCACCAAAAAAAGCCCGGTGAACGTTCTTGTTCACCGAACTCACGCTTTATCACGTAAATAATTTATATATTTTTTAAAACATATTGTATTGCTTCAGACACAGCGCTTTCCTCGTTACTTCTCCTACATATAAAATTGCTGGCTTTTTTAACCCCTTCCATTGCATTAGTTGGTGCCAAAGCAATACCGGCACATTTAACCATAGCCAAATCATTTAGCCCATCACCAACTGCCGCTACATTTTTCATTTCCAGCTGCAAATGCTTTGCAAGGTATAAAAGCGCTATATCTTTTGTACTGCCCCGGCCCACTATATCAACAGTGTGGTCGCTTGAAAAAAAAGCGTTTAAATGGCTGTATTGCCCCACAAAACCCTGCACCATTTTGACTACTTCCAAATCAAATGTATGTACCGTTATCATGTAGCAAGCCTTGCCATCTTTCAAATAATTTCGAAGTGTAGGTACAATTACTATGCCAATTTGCGTC
>JAITVM010000110.1 GCA_031285815.1 Clostridiales bacterium
AACATAGCCTGTATCTTCTCACCTTCAGCGTTTAATATATGCGAAATTGCAGTTTCCTGCAATGCAACAGACTGGATTAAATCAGTAATTGCTTGGTATCTACTACCGGTTCCGGTAGTAATTTTAGGTATTCCCATATAGGGCACCTCCTGTTAAAATTTTTTTGGCAGCAAAGATTTATTAAATTGCCGCCGCCTTAAAATATCCCCAGTAAAATAGTTCTTGCCGGGCGTGTTATTTCAAGGCTCATTTATATACTATTCAAATCTTGTTCGGAAGGTTCCAAAAAACATTCTACCGAGTATGTATGGGGTTCCTGGGGTTATTTGATTTTGAGGTGGGCCATACTAAAATATTTGACGGCCAAACTGGATTTAGCTATAATAAATTTGTAGCCAGCTTTGGTTTGATTATAATGAAGGCATGCCTGTAGCTTTGTACGGCGTGCCTTTTTGTATATTTAAAATTTTCTTGTAAAATACGGAGGGTATAATGTGCACGAGATTTGTTTATAGTGGGGAAGATATAATAACGGGCTTCAATTTTGATATAAACCTTGACGATTGGGAACACAAGGTTTTAAAGAAAGATGACCGGTTTTTCATAGGGATAAAGCAACCGGATAATGAATACCACTCGTATCATGGCATTAACAAAAATGGAAATGTTGGTACATTGCTTTATGTACATGGAAACGAAGCCGGCATGTATAACCATGAATACGGGTGCATTACGGTTTCTGATTTGACTGAAAAATTTATTAAAAACGAACTCTCTTTTGAAGATGCTACAAGAATAGCCAAAACCAAAAAAATCACCTATGCGCCAGACGCTACAATGCAAGCAATGCTTTCAGATATAAACGGAAATGCTTTGATTATAGAGCCCGGGATAGGCTACCGGGTAGAGCATCAAAAATATTCGCTTATAACAAATTACTCGGTGCTTAACCCCGAATCCACACGGGAATTTATAAACCCCGGCGACGGCCGTTATGAAAGGGCAAAACAAATGCTCGAAAGCTCAAGCGCCGATTTTTCTGTAGATGATGCGTTTTCTATTTTAAAATCTGTACGGGAAAAAGGTTTATGGGCGACAAGGGTTTCCTTCGTCTATTCTGTGAAACAACAGAAAGCATATTATGCGCTTGACAGTAACTTTGGCCGTATTTATGATTATAATTTTTTTAGCTGATATTTTTTGACGCCGGCGAAACTTTTAATATTATTTTGGCCAGCCGTTTAGATGATATATGCGGAGGCTTGGGCAATTAAACTTGCGATAGAATTCCCCCGTCGAATTAATAAAAGTATAGACAGATTGTAGATTATTTGTTAAAATATACAAAGGGAAAAAGCTAACAGTTATCACCTGCTAGCTTTCGAATTTAGTGTGTTCTCTAGACACTTTCAATATTAAGTTATACTATTATGATATATAATAATTACTTAAAAGTCAATACTATTATGCATAGTTTAATAATGATTGGGAAGTAATTGATATATTAACTTAATATTTACAATTCTATTTATTTCAAATATTTATTGATAGAATTTTTGAGGCACACTACTTCGTGATTTTAGTACAAAGGGGTGTGCCTTTTATGGGTTTAAAAGATGATAACCTATCTGGATTCGAAGCTGAACAAGAACAGATAATTCAGGAATTTCTAAACACTATTCATGGGGATATTAAGCAGCAGAACAAAGTATTTTTTAGTATCTTACAAATTAGGGGCAAACAAATTATAAACCGGTATTATATGGATATAGATAAAGCCGTGGACTGGGTAATGCATAGCGACCCAGGGGAAGTAGATACATATTATTCAGTAAACCAGTTTAACTGCCCCAAGCGCCAAAGCCAATATGTCTTTAGGTATACATCATTCTTTTTTGATATCGATAAGCATAAGGGTTTTAACGAAAATTTAATTAAACACAGTGTAAACGAATTTATTTCCTATTTAGCATTCTATGTGAAGAATGGGCTGATTTTATTACCGAACATTATCCTGTATAGCGGAAAAGGGGTACACCTTCTATATTTGTTAGATAAGCCCCTGCCAAAAAAACATATGGCCTGGCTACATGAAAGGATAAATAACCATTTTGCAAAAATTTTAGAAGTTATGCTGCAAGATATGAATACAGATTTAGGGCTGGAATTTGAATTAGATAACTGTTATAAAGATGAAAGCCGTGTATTGCGGCTGCCTGCAACAATGAATACAAAGGTAAATAGGTTAAGCGAAATAATATATTCAAACAATTATAAATACAGTATTGAAAAAATTAGGGATTTCTTTAATGTGCCTGAAAAAAAAGAGCCAGCAGGGGCCCCTATAGAAGAGCAGCGGAAGCCTAGGGTTGTATTTATTAATAGGCATCTAAACTTACACAATGACAGGTTAAGTGATTTATTATTATTAATCGAATTAAGGTTCTATAATATCTCGGGGAAAAGGGAATTATTTCTGTTCCTAGTCAGATACTACCATAGCTTTGTAGATATAAATACTAATTATGAATTTATAAGCCGTATCAATAATAAACTAACAGAACCACTTCCGGAATCAGAATTAAAGTATACTGAATCAGCAGAAAAAGCTTACTACCAATGGCTTTTAGAAAACAAATCCGGATATAATTATTATAATAAGACATTGATTAAATTGCTGGGCATTACTGAAGAAGAGCAGACACAGCTAAAAACTATAATATCCAAAGATGAGAAAAACCGTAGGATGAAATTAAAAAATTGGAAGCATGACAAACGTGCCTCCGAATCCAAAAAACTTAAAGATGATATGAACCAAAAAATTGAAGACATGCTAACAAAAAATAAAACTTATGATGAAATAACCAGGTCCCTAAAGGTTTCTAAGCAGAGGGTCTCTAAAATTGAAGCCGGAAAAACAAAAGAAACAATAAATAACAGGATAAAAGAAATGCTCCTGTCCAATTGCACATATAGGCAAATTATAAAAGAATTAAAGGTTTCTGTGCAGCGTATTTCTAAAATAAAAAAGATGTGTTAGGTGCATCCAAAAGTTCCAAAATTGGCTCCTATAATATTGTATCTTTGTAAGCCTGAAAGGCTTAGGGTGTGGAATCTTTTCCATTTTGTACTTGGGGAAATATAAATATATAAAAAAATAGTCACGTACCAAGCCCGGAGGGTATAACCAACTTGAAGGGCAGACCTATTTCAAATAACAACTTATCTCGGAGGGCGGGGTGTGAAAACCTCCCCTTCCCTTGTATTTTTATTTAAAAAAAGGATGCATCCAAAAGTTCCGAAATTGGCTCCTATAATATTGTATCTTTGTAAGCCTGAAAGGCTTAGGTTGTAGAATCTTTTC
>JAITVM010000178.1 GCA_031285815.1 Clostridiales bacterium
CTAAATTTCATCACTGTACCCACCCTTTTTAATGTCCCTCATGATTTCACCGTTTCTGAGTGTAATTACACGTTTCTTCATCATATCTACAATTTCCTTTGCATGCGTTGCAACCACAACAGTAGTACCTCTTTGGTTAATTTCTTCTAAAAGCGACATTATCTCCCACGCTGTATCTGGGTCAAGGTTGCCGGTCGGCTCATCTGCCAATAGTAATGGCGGCTTATTAACCATGGCCCGCGCAAGTGCTGTCCGTTGCTGTTCCCCTCCCGATAATTGGGTCGGTAGGGCTTTCGCTTTCTTCTGTAAACCTACCAAGGATAATATTGAAGGTACAGAACGGCGTATCTCCCTATGCGGGGCCCCTACAATGCGCATGGCAAATGCTACGTTTTCATAGACTGTTTTGTTTTGCAGTAACCTGAAATCTTGAAAAACGACGCCCATTTGCCTCCTTAAATAGGGGACCTCTTTTCTTTTTAATTTCGTAATGTTTCTCGAGTTTATAAAAATATCGCCAGACGTGGGCTCAATCTCTTTAAGCAAAAGGTGCATAAACGTAGATTTTCCGGAACCGCTAGAACCCACAATAAAAGCAAACTCCCCGTCAGGGATATCAAGCGTTAAGTCGCTTATACCTTTGACGCCGTTATCATAAACTTTTGAAACCCTATTTAATAATATCAATAACCTCTCCCTCTCAAGAAAATCAATACATATTTTGTTCTTTATATGTCATATATTTACTGACCATTAAGGTTATTTTGAAAATTATGGCATCATCAAATTTCCTAAGGTCCAGGCCCGTCATTTTTTGTAGTTTATCTAACCTATAAACAAGTGTGTTCCTGTGTATATAAAGCTGCCTGGAAGTCTCAGACACATTTAAATTATTTTCAAAAAATTTGTTTACCGTCACTAAAATCTCATCGTCAAACTGGTCAATTGTAACATTATTTAAAACCTCGTGGATAAACATTTTACAAAGCGAAGCCGGTAATTGATATATTAGCCTGCCTATCCCTAGTTTTTCATAATTAACAATATTGCTTTCCGATTCAAAAATCTTCCCAACCTCTAATGCCATTTTTGCTTCTTTATAAGAGTTTGAGACATTTTTTAAGTCTAAAACCGGAGTCCCAATAGCAACATATACCTGGGCCATTGATTCCGAGCTCAAAGTATCTGCTATCATATGGGCTAATTTTTCTATTTCGTTTGAACCATCTTTTTCTTTAAGCTCTTTAACAAGGATTATAGACTTTTCGTCAACTGCCGTGACAAAATCCTTGCCTTTTGAAGGGAATATATTCCTAACAATTTCTACTGCATTTAAATCTTTATCAATTTCCGTTTCTATTAAATAAACAACACGCCTAACATTATTTTCAACATGAAGTTTTTTAGCCCTGCTATAAATATCAACTAATAATAAATTATCTAATAATAAGTTTTTAATAAAATTATCTTTGTCGTATCTTTCTTTATAAGCAACCAACAAATTTTGAATTTGAAATGCTGTTATTTTTCCGATACGGTATGTCTCCCCATCCTCCCCTTTAATATTCACAATGTATTCACAAATGCCGTTATCAAATACTTTAAAATATTGATACCCCTGTATAAGCTGGCTTTCTGCCTGGGACAATATAAAAATATCCATCCCGTCCACCATTGTGCCTATAGAATCTTCTTCCGTACTGGCAATAATTTTGCCTTCCCTCTCTATAACGCTTAATTCGTGGTTTGTAATGTTTTTAAGCCCTTCAATTGTGCTTTGCAAAATTTGGTTTGATATCATGTTATTATTAACACTCCTTGAAAACATAGTATTTTATAATGGGTTAAATAGCCGAAAATATTAATTTTTTTATATTATAATAACAAAAATAACAAAGTATATCTTGTTTTTTTATTATATAATTATAATTATCAAAAAAAAATTTTTGTCTATATGTACTAGTATACAGATAAAATAATTTTATTGTCAATAGACATACATTATTAATTTCGGCCAAGTGTTAGATATTAAACGATCCTTAAGGGCCAAGTCAAGCTTTGCTATTAACTCTAATAATGTTACAATTGCTTCCACAGATTATTATAAACTATATTATCAGTTATTGGAATATATATTACGGAATTATTTAAAATTTTTTAAATTTTGTTAACATTTAAGCCAAATAAAAAACCCCAAGCTAACAGCCCAGGGTATCCGGTAAAATAAAAATTTATTTAATTAAGGATTGTGTTTTCAGTATCTTTGTCAAATATGTGGATTGTATTAGCATCCATAGCAATTTTAATCCTGTCGCCAGCTTTAGCCTTAGACCTAGGGTCAACCCTTGCAGTCAGTTTTTGGCCATATGCTTCAAGGTAAAGGTTAACTTCAGCCCCAAGCATTTCTGTTAATTCCACATTAACGTCAATAACTGTATCCGGCGTAGATGCAATAAAAATCTCTTCGTCATGCATATCCTCTGGCCTTATGCCAAGCAATACTTCTTTCCCAATATACCCCGCTTCCTCCAAAACTTTAGCTTTTGGGGCAGGAAGCTTAATTTTTGTATCGCCGTATATCATATAAATGCCATTGGACTCTTTTTCAGCCTTAACAGATAAAATATTCATCTGGGGCGAGCCAATAAATGTAGCAACAAATAAATTATTCGGTTTATGGTATAAATTTTGTGGGGAATCTACTTGTTGGATGATACCATCTTTAAGTACAACTATACGTGTACCTAAAGTCATAGCTTCAGTTTGGTCGTGGGTAACATAAATAAATGTAGTTTTAAGCCTTTGGTGCAGTTTAGATATTTCTGTCCTCATTTGCACCCTTAGTTTTGCATCAAGGTTTGATAAAGGTTCATCCATAAGAAAAACCTGCGGGTTACGGACTATAGCGCGGCCCATGGCAACACGTTGCCTCTGCCCGCCCGACAAAGCCTTTGGCTTCCTGTCAAGAAGCCCTTCAATACCAAGTATTTTAGCTGCCTCATTAACGCGGGCTTCTATATCTGCTTTAGGCAGTTTGCGCAATTTAAGCCCAAACGCCATATTATCAAAAACAGACATGTGTGGATATAGGGCATAGTTTTGAAAAACCATAGCGATATCCCTGTCTTTTGGCGCAACATCATTCATTTTCTTATCGCCTATGTACAATTCGCCGGCAGTAATTTCCTCTAACCCTGCAATCATCCTAAGGGTCGTTGATTTTCCACAACCAGATGGGCCAACAAAAATTATGAACTCCTTGTCTTCAATATCAAGGCAAAAGTCCTTTACTGCAACAAAACCATTAGAGTATTTTTTATTGATATTATTTAACTTTAAGCCAGCCATTATAAATTATGCCCCCTTGAAAATTTAAATTAAATAATTGGCTTTAACTATAGTTTAATCAACTTCATCTAAATAATACATTAAACTAAAAAACCATACTATTGATTGAATCAACAAAATAGATTTTACAGTTTTGTTACATTTGCATATCTTTTGTGTTAGGGCCACAATAACTATAATAGTTACACAATATTATAGCCTTAAACCCAACTTTTCTGTATTATAAAAGCCACTATTCAAATAAATACAGTAAAAGCCCTTTCAAATCTGCGAAATCTTTAACCTATTTAGCCAAAAGGGATGAACCCCTCACCTAAAACTTCCCTTACATCCGCAACAATAACAAATGAATTTTTGTCTATTTTACTTACAATCTCTTTTAGGTTAACTATCTGTTTAACTGATACAACTGTCAACAAAACTGTCTTCCTGTTATTGGTATACATACCTTGCCCACTAAGGCTAGTTACGCCCCGGTCCAGCTGCTTTATAATTTCTGATGAAATAGCCTCTGCATAATCTGATATAATAAATGCCGCTTTAGAAAAATTAAGCCCTTCCAACACAGCCTCTATACACTTACTGGAAATATATATTGAAACTATTGCATACATAGCCTTTTCGTACCCAAAAATCAAAAGGCCTGCAGCAACTACTACAGAGTCTAAATAGAAAATCATTTTTGATACCGATATGTGCTTTACAAACTTATTTATTATTATTGCCAAAAGGTCCGTCCCACCTGTCGAGGCAAAGCCCCTGAAAACAAACCCAAGCCCTATGCCTGAAAATACCCCCCCATAAATCGCTGATAGTATTAAGTCCATCCTTGCTTGAGGGGCAAATGTGACTATAAACAAAAATAAAGACAATAAACAAGTGGCATACAATGTTTTTACCAAAAAATATGGGCCATTAAATTTTATTGAAGCAATCAATAGCGGTATATTTAAAATAAGGTTTAATAACCAAACAGGCACAGTTATAAATGTACCCAGCACTTGGGAAAGGATTATGGCAAGCCCAGAAAACCCGCCGGTAACAATATTATCCGGTTCATAAAAAACCCCAATGCCAACAGCCAGAAGCAATGTCCCAAATGTAACATAAATAAATTCAGATAAAAATTTCTTTTTCATTAGTTAGTTGCCTCCAAACAATTTCTCCTTTATAACAATAAACATAAATAGCGGCAGCCGCAGCATCCGGAAGAACCGGCTCGGCTCAGTTATAAGGCGGTAAAACCATTCCAGGTTAAGTTTTTGGAATAATTCGGGCGCACGCTTAGTTTTTCCTGACATTACATCAAAGCTTCCGCCTATGCAGCAGGTCAATTTTACTGGCAGGGCACTTTTATATTTATCAGCAAACTTCTCCTGTTTTGGGTACCCAAGCCCTAACAATAATATATCAGGCTTAAGCCTATTAATCTCCTCTATAATTAGTTTCTCTTTCCTGCCATCAAAATATCCGTCGTTTACCCCTATAATATTAAGCCCCTTATATTTTCTCATCATATTCTTTGCGGCGAGCTCCGCGACGCCTTTACCCCCACCAAGCAAATAAACGGTAGCCCCCCCGTCTTTTATATTATTAAAAAGCCCCTGTATTAAATCATAACCGGCTACCCTCTCTGGGATTTTCACCTTATTAAATTTAGAGGCAATAACAACCCCAATGCCATCTGGCACAACTAGGTCGGCACTTTTAATAATGCGCATCAAGTCTGGGTCCTTCCTCGCTTCCAAAACTATTTCTGGGTTTGGTGTAATTAATATATGGTTCCTATTTTCGGATAGGAAGCCCAATAGCAATTGGCTACTTTCTTCCTTAGTATATGTTGATACCGGGACATTTAAAACCTCCGTTGTATCCATTAACAATCCCCTTTACAAATGGTTTTTTTAAGTATATCATATTCTAAGTATTGAATAAACTTCTATACATTATAACCCGTATTTTATTAGCAAGTACTATGGCTTTAATTGCGGGCATTTTATTGTGCTGCTTTTTATTTTTTGGTTGCTTGTAGGCTTAGGTAGTTTAAAATATTGCCCTCAAAACCCTCTAAAAACTAAAAGCATTATTTCGAAATTTTAGCCATTTAGTATATTTATGACTTTTTATTAGAGGTGTATCATGGATAATTCAAGCAAGAAACAAAAAAATAAATTTTTTTCAAAAACCC
>JAITVM010000194.1 GCA_031285815.1 Clostridiales bacterium
CCTAAAACACAGTGACTCAATATCCCTCTCTTTTTGGTCTATTTCATTTTCGCTAGCAATTGCCTCTTTAGCCAACTCAACATCTTGGTTAAGCATTGCTTCTGTTGCTATACTAATAGCGCCCTCTATAAGTGACCCCATTTCTATCATGTGATCATTTAATTGCTTTAATTGCCCTTCAAATTTATCGCGCATTATTTTACCTCCCATACAAGGTTTAAGGTGCTTTATGTATTTAAAAAATCAACCAAACCGCCCCGAAATGTAGCCCTCTGTCTTCTTATGGGTAGGCATAGAGAAAATATCGTTTGTATTTCCATATTCGATCAATTCGCCCAGTAAGAAAAAGGCCGTTTTATCTGAAACCCTAGCGGC
The DNA here is from genome assembly GCA_031285815.1 of Clostridiales bacterium. Lineage (GTDB taxonomy): Bacteria > Bacillota > Clostridia > Lachnospirales > JAITVM01 > JAITVM01. The sequence continues at coordinate 376 of JAITVM010000194.1, forward strand.
TTGCTGCATGTTGTGCGTAACAATGATAATCGTATATTTCTCTTTTAATTCTAACACCAAATCTTCTATTTTAGAAGTCGAAATAGGGTCTAGCGCACTAGTGGGCTCATCCATCAATAATACTTCTGGCGAAACAGCTACAGCCCTCGCAATGCAAATACGCTGCTGCTGCCCACCCGAAAGTGCAAGCGCCGGTTTTCTTAACCGGTCTTTTAACTCATCCCAAATAGCTGCTGACTGTAAAGATTTTTCCACAATTTCATCTAACATTGCTTTAGATTTAACCCCATGCGCCCGTGGCCCGTAAGCAATATTGTCATATACGCTCATAGGGAATGGGTTTGGTTTTTGAAATACCATACCAACCCGTTTACGCAATAAATTAGTATCCACATCTTTGTAAATATTTGTGCCGTCTAAGAGCACTTCGCCTGTAACCTTGCACCCGTCAACTAAATCATTCATCCGGTTTAGAGTTTTAAGAAAAGTTGATTTGCCACAACCAGACGGGCCAATAAATGCAGTAATATTTTTATCTTCAATATCTATATTGATATCTGTTAGGGCACAAAAGTTATCATAATAAAGATACAGCTGGCTTATCGAAAATTTATTCACTATTTTCCCTCCTTTATAAATTTTTTTGCAATAAATGCAGAAAACGAATTGATCCCTACAACTAATATTAAAAGCACAACACCCGCCGCATACGATTCATTTTTATGAAGGCTTTCGCCGGTAAGCGCCCACATATGGACAGATAAGGTCCTTGCTGATGAAAAAACATTTTGAGGCATTTCCGTAACAGTGCCCGCAGTATATATTAGTGCCGCCGTCTCCCCTATTATCCTACCAATTGACAGTATTACCCCTGCTAATATCCCCGGTACCGCTGAAGGCAGCACTACCTTAAATATAGTGTGCAGCCGGCCGGCCCCTAAACCAAACGAACCTTCACGATAGGAATCTGGCACCGATTTTAAGGCTTCTTCTGTAGTCCGCATTATAAGCGGCAAAACCATTATCGATAAGGTAAAGGCACCTGCTAAAATAGAATTCCCCCATTTTAAATATGTAACGAAAAACATCATCCCAAACAAGCCATAAACAATTGAAGGTATACCTGAAAGGGCCTCCGCAGTTACCCTGACAACCTTGACGGTTCTATTCCCTTTTTTTGCATATTCGACTAAGTAGATACCTGCAAAAGCCCCCAGAGGTACCGCAATAATCAACGATAGTGCTGTCATAATAATTGTTGACACCAAAGCCGGAAACATAGAAACATTTTTGGTAGTATATTTAAATTCAAAAAGCGATGGCGTCAAATGGGGCAGCCCATTAATAAGTATGTACAAAATTAAAAATGCCATAACAAGGAATGTAGTTGCTGCTGCTGCCTTAGTAATCAAAGCTAAAAAATGGCCCAGTGGTTTTTTTATAGGCTTCATTAATTTCCCCCCCGTTTTAGTAGGGCGACTAAAAGGTTAATAATTAATATAAAAACAAATAAAACAACCCCTGTAGCGATTAAGGCTTCCCTATGGAGGTCTGCTGCATAAGGCATTTCTGTCACAATATTAGCTGTCAATGTCCTAACGCCATCCAATATGCTATTGGGTAGGCGTGGCTGCCCACCGGCAACCATGATAACAGCCATTGTCTCACCAATAGCCCTACCTACGCCAAGGATAACTGCTGCAAGGATCCCTGATTTTGCTGCGGGTAGTATCACGAAAAATATACTCCACTCATTGCTAGCGCCTAACGCAAGCGAGCCCTCATAGTAAGATTCCGGGACCGCACGTATTGCAGTTTCTGAAATGCCGATAACTGTTGGCAATATCATTATACCGAGTAAAATTGAAGCCGAAAGTATAGTGTTGCCATTAGCACTAAATACCTGGCTCACAAGCGGCACAATAACCACCATTCCAAAAAATCCATATACAATCGAAGGTATCCCCGCCAATACGCCAACTGCTGGTTTTAATACCCTATATAAATTTTGGGGGCACAGCCTCGCCATGTAGGCAGCAGTTAAAATACCGGTCGGTACTCCTACTGCAATTGCGCCGCCAGTTATATAAATGCTCCCCATAATCATAGGTAAAATACCGAAAAGCGGGGGCACATCATTTGGGGCCCACTTCCGCCCAAAAATAAATTCAAATAGCCCAATTTTAAACATAGCCGGGATACCGCCTGCAAAAAGAAAAATACATATCAGAAAAACAGCAATAACTGATGTTAAAGCCGATATGAAAAATAATGTTTTCATAAAATTTTCCCAGAACTTTTGTGACTTTTGCCCTGGATCCCCTTTATCAGAAGCCATAACCTTTCCTCCTAATTGTATAACAAAGCCCCTGCCACCATAAAACCGCGCAGTAGCGCGGTTCATTTAATATTCTTAACACTACAAATCTCACTGGGCGGTTTAGTTTATTATGTCGCCCCAAGTAGAAGCAGCACCCGTAAAAATTTCTTTAATCTCATCACTAGCCATTCCAGTTGCCACATTATTATTATTTACAATAACAGCGATCCCGTCTATCGCTATTTGGATTGGTGTTAATTCTGTTAATTCACTTTCTTTTAATTCCCTGCTGGCCATACCTATATCGCAAACCCCATCAATAACCGCTGCCATACCTGCAGAAGAATCCGTCATTTGAATTTCTATCGTTGCTTCCGGGTTAAGCAGCAGATACCCTTCTTTTAATACTTCCATTATAGGCGTTACGGAGGAAGACCCTGCTACAACAATTTTTCCGCTTTGCCTGGTACCGGCATATGCAGGGGCTGCATCATTTACGGCAATATAATCGCCAGAAATAATTCTTTGCCCTTCACTAGAAAGGATAAAATCAATAAAATCTTTAGCAAGCCCTCTAACTTCGCCTTTTGTTGCTATGTTAAATGGCCTTGCAACTTTATATGTACCAGTTTTAACATTCTCAGAAGTGGCCGCTACACCATCTATATCTAATGCTTTAACAGAATCATTTAATGACCCTAATGAAACATAGCCTATAGCGTAATCATCATTTGCAATGTTTGTCATCATTACATCTGTCATGTTTACTATTATAGCTTCTTCGCTGGTTGTATCAGTTTCAGAACCGCCATCGCCTTTTTCAAGTATGCCAAACAACTCTATAAACGCGCCACGTGTGCCAGAGCCATCTTCACGTGATACTATGCTTATTTCCCTGCTTGTATCAAAATTATTATCTGTAGCCTCATTTTGTGGCGGTTCAAAAGTTTCCTTTACTTCTGCTGCTTCTGCAATCGTCTGAGCTGGTGATTCTGGTGAATTTTCTACCCTTTGTGTTTCCGGGCCAGTACAGCCTGTTAAAAATGGCGCTATCATCATAATTACTATAAACCCTATAAGCCTATTCATATATTCCCTCCAATTTTTTTACAAGTTTCAGCTTAGATACATTTTGGAGTATAAACCTGAAATGTAAAATCTATATGCCTGCTTATGTAAAACCTATGTAAAATTAATTTTTATAACCAAAAATAAATGCCTTTTTTAATAATTTTAATAATTATCCGGATAAAAAAATAAGCCGCCCAAAACATAAAGTTTTAAGCGGCTTATATATGTACGCGACAGGATTTGAACCCACGGCCTTCTGGTCCGTAGCCAGACGCTCTATCCAGCTGAGCTACGCGTACAAGGTTAACCAATTATTTTATAAAAAATGGGAACAATAGGGCTCGAACCTATGACCCCCTGCTTGTAAGGCAGGTGCTCTCCCAGCTGAGCTATGCTCCCATAATTTAAACGATCCAGAAGGGGCTCGAACCCTCGACCTCCGGCGTGACAGGCCGGCACTCTAACCAGCTGAGCTACTGGACCAAAAAAACTGTATGAGTCATCCGGGGCTCGAACCCGGGACGCCTGGATTAAAAGTCCAGTGCTCTACCAGCTGAGCTAATGACCCAAATAAAAAACTATAACTAGGGTGGGTAATGGGACTCGAACCCACGACCCCCAGAGCCACAATCTGATGCGCTAACCAACTGCGCCATACCCACCATAAAGCCGTACCTGAAGGGACTCGAACCCCTGACCCACGGCTTAGAAGGCCGTTGCTCTGTCCGGCTGAGCTACAGGTACAAAATATCGGGGTGACAGGATTTGAACCTGCGACCTCCTGATCCCAAATCAGGCGCGCTAGCCAAACTACGCTACACCCCGATAAAACTCGGCAACCATTTATTTTCCCGAGCCGTTACCAGCTAAGTATCGTCAACCGCCTATGGCTTAACCATCGTGTTCGGTATGGGAACGGGTGTTTCCCATAGGCGAATCGTCACCGAAAATTTTAGGTATTCTGCAACCCTTTATAAAGAGGGGCATACCCTCAAAACTAAACATAGAGTAAACATATTATAAGGAAGATAATAGGTCAAGCCCTCGGCCTATTAGTATCAGCCAGCTTAACATGTCGCCATGCTTACACCTCTGACCTATCAACCG
>JAITVM010000213.1 GCA_031285815.1 Clostridiales bacterium
CAGGTATAATCAAATTTAATATTGAGAGTATAATTATTATTAGGATTAGGGCCGTTAAGAAAATACTCAGGGGCTTCCTTCTTTTATTAATAAAATTGATTTTTGACTTCGCTAATAATTTTTGCAGGCCGCTACACGGTATATTCATGATATACGCCAATAGGAACCCATAAAAAAATGGGGTAATAATATACCAGGCTTTTTTTATGATTGCAACAAAATAATTTAGTTCATTTATTGACTTGTAAGCAATAATTATTGCTAAAGCCAGTAAAAAATAAGGTAAAAAGGATTTAAACTGTTTATTGTTATATGCCTTGTCCACAATTAACCTTCCCTCTAATTAGAATTTAATAAGATTAATATTTATAAAAGTTATGGTAATTTTAAATTTGGTTGCTACAGGCCATAAAGCTATATTATCATAAAATTAATATTTATAAAAACAAAATTTATTTCCGTTTTTTATTTTATACCTAAGCTTGAGCGTTTGGAAAAATTATGTTATCCTAACGAAATAAAATCAGAATAGTAAACGGTTAATGAAATATTAAAAAATTGAGAGGGGCAGGGCAGCAGTGGATAATTTTAGGTTTCATATCCCTACAGAAATAATTTTTGGAAAGGGCACTCATTTGGAGGTAGGCAAAGAGGTAAAGAAATACGCTGATAAAATCCTTTTGGTACGCCTGGCAAAAGAATCGTTAGAGCGTATTGGGGTTTATAGCGATATAATTAAATCCCTCGAAGAAAATGGCATATCATACATAGAATTGGATGGTATAGTCCCAAACCCGCGGCTTTCTAAAGTTAGGGAAGGGGTAGAAATTTGTAAACAAAATAATATTAAATTTATTTTGGCGGTAGGCGGGGGCAGTGTTGTAGACACTTCAAAAGCAATAGCGGCAGGGTCCTGCATAGATGGGGATTATTGGGATATTGTTGAAGGTAAAACCCCTTTTGTGGATTCGCTAAAAATTGGCACGATAATTACGATACCGGCGACGGGGACAGAAATGAATACAAGCACAGTTATAACCCGTGACGAGGATTCTTTGAAACGCGGCTTTAACCTTGCACACCCAACTTTTAGTATTTTAAACCCAGAGCTGGCCAAAACTTTGCCAAAAAGGCGTATAGCCCAATCCGTTGTTGATATGCTTGCCCATGCCATGGAACGTTATTTTACAAATACCGAAGCGGTAGATTTAACCGACCGTATGTTAGAAGGCGTTATGAAAACAATTGTTAGGCTTGGGCCAAAATTCTACCATGATGGCTATGATTATCAAACAGTGTCTCAGGTTATGTATGCAGCCACAGTTGCGCATAATTTCTCGCTTTGTGTTGGGCGCGTTAACGATTTTGCTTCACACCAGATAGGACATGAGCTAAGCGGCGAATATGATTTGCCGCATGGCGAGTCGCTTTCAATTATTTTCCCGTCATGGCTTAAATACGTAAGAAACCATGACAGTAGCCGGATAGCGCAATTTTTTGTAAATGTTTTTGGTATCGAAAATAATTTTTTAGATGCAGATGAAACTATTGATAGGGGGATAACCGCACTGGAAGCTTTTTATCAGGGCCTGGGTATGCCTGTACGGATTTCCCAAACAAATATTAAAAATTGCGATATAGCAAAATTAGCAAAACAGGCCACTAATAACGGCGCTATAACTAGGGGTAATTTTGTAACCCTTAATACTGAAGATATTTATAAAATATATCAAGGGGCGTTATAATATATACGGCAAACTGTATTTTTGCCGGGTAATTTTAATATAAGGCAAGTATACGGCAATTATTATATTTTAGGAGGGCTTATTAGCTTATGGGGCTTTTGCGGATATTTTTTGTTATATCGATAATTATGCTTTCTATGGTATCATGTGCCGAAAAAAATGATATAACCAGCAATAGCACGGAAGAAATACAGGCAGAAGAAATACAGGCAGGCGGTTCAGATTCAACTAAGCCGCTACGGGTAAATATTTACACCCCCGAAGGCGGCGGGACACTTCTCCGGTGGAAAGGGTATGAATATAATACGGACGGTACTGTAAGCAAGATAATTCAACATGAAGGCAACAGCGATTTGGTAATGTCTTGGGAAGAATACGGGTACGATTCGGGTGGGAACCAAATAAAGTTATCCTTTTACAACGGCCCCGGTTCCTATTTGGGGGAAGGGGAGTACAAAGAGGAAGACGCTTTAACCGGTTGGCGTGAGTTTCAATATGACGGGGATGGTTACCTAGTTAAAAGGGTGAACTATATTGCGGGCGGCTCAATAGATATGTATACGGAATATTTACATGACGCCAATGGAAATACGGTTAAAGAAACGGAGTATAGCGTATACGAAGAAGAGGGGCTACTTATCGGATGGTATACGTATGAATATAACGAAGGGGGGCTTAAAACACAAAGCAGCTATTACAGGGCTGATGGCTCTATTCTTTATAACACCGGGTACGGCTATTTTGGCCAAAAAAATGTCGATGATTCTTATGAAGAGGTTACAAAACAATATAATGGGGACGGCGAGATAGAAGATACTATTGTTTATACTTATTCAAATTATTACGGTGATAACGGGCAACTCATAAAAGAAACTTTTGCGTCTGACGGAGAGGTTGTAAACTGGCAGGAATATGTGTATTAGCCATAGCTTTATATAAAGCGGATATGAAATCGGCTGTATTAGGGGCTACACATGTTGAAAGGGGTTACCATTTTGCAGAAATCAGATTTCTATTTTGATTTGCCGGAACGGCTGATTGCCCAAACACCGCTATTAGATAGGTCATCGTCTAGGCTGATGGCACTTGATAAATATACGGGTGCGGTTGAACATAAAAAATTTAGTGATATAGTAGGTTATTTAGGGCAAGGGGACTGCTTGGTACTAAATAATACAAAAGTTATCCCCGCAAGGGTTATTGGGCATAAAGAAGGGCTTCTTGGCAAGGTTGAAGTTTTACTTTTAAGGCGTATTGATAAGGATATTTGGGAAACATTAGCGAAGCCGGGGAAGCGTGCCAGGGCTGGGGATAAAATTATTTTTGATACCCATTTATCTTGTGAAGTTTTAGATGTATTAGATGATGGCAACAGGGTAGTTAAATTTAACTATGATGGGGTTTTTGAAGAGGCACTTGATAAAATTGGGCAAATGCCGCTGCCCCCTTATATCAAAGGGGAGGTAGCAGATAAAGGCCGGTATCAAACTATATATGCTAAAATAGAAGGCTCCGCGGCAGCCCCAACGGCTGGGTTACATTTTACCGAAGGCTTATTGTCTGTGCTTAAACAAAAAGGGGTTAACATTGCTTACCTGACATTGCATATAGGGCTGGGTACTTTTAGGCCGGTTAAGGCAGATAATATTTTAGAGCATAAAATGCATAGCGAATTTTATTCGGTAGATAAAGAATGCGCAGAATTAATTAACAGCTCAAAAAGTAATGGCAAAAAAATAATTGCCGTTGGCACAACCTCATGCCGCACGCTTGAATCTTGTGCAGGGGCGGATGGGTTTATTAAACCGGGCAGCGGCAATACTGATATATTTATTTACCCCGGGTATAAATTTAAAATTGTGGATAGCTTAATAACAAATTTCCATTTGCCAGAATCTACATTAATTATGCTTATATCTGCTCTGTGTGGCAGGGAAAATGTTTTAAACGCCTATCATGAAGCTATAGCGCAGGAATATAGGTTTTTCAGTTTCGGCGACGCTATGTTTATAAAATAAATAAGGGCACCCGCCAAACGGGTGCCCTTATTTAATAAAAATAAACCCGGATACTGGGCCCGGCTTTTATGAATTTAATTTTGTGGCTAAAAATCTCCTATTGATTGCTACGGCCTGCGAATTTGGCTTAAATGTAGCCGCTTTTTCATTATAAACCCTTGCGCTTATAAAATCCCCCAATTCGGAGGCACAAACACAGCTTTCTATATTAGGGATATACCCATAATAATCCCTTAAAATAAAACCGGCCGTATTAGGGGTTTCTATACTTGCCGCAATAGTAAACCATTTAAGCGCAATGGCAAAGAGCCTCATTTTTTTATAATAATAACCAATCTCTGAACAGATCTCCGCACGCGGCGAATCATAAGTAAAGCTTTTTATTAAGGTAGGCAAAATTTTGTGGCTGTCATCTAAGCGGGCATAACAAATTGCCAGGTTATAGCATGATGCAATATTATCCTCTACCCAGCCTTGGCCTGTATCCAAAAATTTTTCAAAATAGTAGGAGGATTTTGCCCATTGAGCATGGTCCTTTAATTCCCTTGCAAAATAATATAATTGCCTTGGCGTAAATGCTTTGCCGCTGTTTTCTAATGTAGTATATATGTCGATATTGCGGTTAGGGTTATCGCCCCATTTGATTTTTTTGTGGTGGATTTCTATATCGCTGTATAATACATTGCCTAGAAGCGGGATACATTCATGGACTGGGTCTTGCCAAAGGTAATTTTTTTCGCGTTTTAATAGCCGCTCCCTTGTTGATTGGAACACCGGGTTGCCTTGCTCATCAAAATTTGTAATGTATTTCATGGTAACGATATCTACTTTTGGGTCTAATTCATTCTTAAGTTTAATAATAGCCCCTAACGATTCTGGCGGGACTACATCGTCGGCATCCAGCCACATTTGATAATCCATAACCGCTTTAGAAAAAGCTTCATTGCGTGCGGCAGAAAAATCATTTATCCATTCAAAATCAAATACCTTGTCTGTAAATCCGCCGGCAATAGCTTTTGTCCCATCTGTAGACCCTGTATCTACAATAATAATTTCGTCAACGGCGGCGGCAACGCTTTCAAGGCAGCGCTTTAAAACCGCTTCTTCATTTTTAACAATCATACACAAGCTTATTGTTACCATACAAATAAGGCCCCCTTACATAACAAATTAATATATTTTCAGTATATTATTTTTTAGTATATCTGTGCATTATGGGATTTGGCCGCATTTAATATCCTGGCGCAATAACCGGAATGATTCGGGGCACGTAAAATAAACAATTAATAAAAAAATACGTATTAGGCTATGTAATAGTATAGTTATATTTGCTATAATGAAATAGAATGCTGATTATATTTAAATTGGCATATTTGAATTTAACCGCAAAGGGGTTTTCTTATTGAAAAAAATACTTGCCCTTATCGGGTTTTTGGCTTTTTCCCTAACTTCATGTATAGGCGGGGGCGATTATGAAAACGGGGTGCGCGCACTTGTTGCTGAAGAAAATAGGGATTTAGTTTATTTGCTGGAGGAGTTTGGCAGGGAGAACGATATCCCTGTCCAATATGAAATAAAACAAACACGTGAGATTTTAGATATCTTAGACGAAGACACAATAAATGAAAATGTGGTTTGGCTATCTAATTCAATGTGGTTTTCTACACTGGCAAACCCATCAAACATCAAGAACCAAAAATCTTTGTTTATAGACCCTGTGGTTTTTGGGGTTAAAAAAACTAAGGCGGAGCAATTAGGCTTCACAAATAATGAAAAAATCTTGACCAGCGACATTTTAGAAAAAATCCGGTCAGGTGGGTTAAAATTTATAATGCCTTCTGTTACACAAACAAATGCCGGCGCATCTGCATATTTAGGGTTTTTAAGCACCCTTTTGGGCAACCCAGAGGTAATAGCCCTTGAAGATTTAGACCGGCCCGCTTTAAAAAACGATTTGATTGATTTATTTAAAGGGGTTGAGCGCAGCTCCGGAAGCACAGAATTTTCATCACAGCTTATATCAAGCGGCGAATATGAGGCCATGGTTGATTATGAGTCCGCAATTATTAATTTGAATAAAGAACTAATTTCATCAAACAGCGAACCTCTGTATTTAGTGTACCCTTATGACGGGGTATCGCTTTCCGATTCGCCAATAGCTTATATTTCTAACTCTGCAACAGAATTAGATGAAGATATTTTTTTGGGGCTCCAAAAATATTTGTTAAAACCCGAAACCCAACAAATTTTAACCGGCCACGGAAGGCGCGCAGGGTATGGCGGGCTTGTGCCTTATGCGGATAAAGAGGTATTTAACCCTGATTGGGGCATTGACATAACAAAATATATCTCCCCAATAAAATACCCGGCGACAGATGTTATAAACAAAGCATTAACCCTTTACCAGGAATATTTAAGAAAACCAACGGCAACTGTGTTCTGCCTGGATTTTTCGGGAAGTATGGGCGGGCATGGCAGGGAAGAGCTTATGGAAGCCCTCACGCTTCTTTTTGATAATGAAGAGTCGGCAAGGCTGCGTATCCAGTTTACCTCTTCAGATAAAGTATTTTTGATACCATTTGATTCTGAGCCAAGGGATTATTATTCATCCGAGTTTTTCACATATGAAGAGATGCTCAGTGAAGCCTTTAACATTATGCCAAACGGCTCAACCAATATCCACGACACACTGGCACAAGCAGTTGTACTTTTAGATGGCATTGACCAAGCTGTTTATAATAAATCAATTGTTATCATGAGTGACGGCAAATCAAACCGTGGCAAATGGTCGAATTTTGAATCGGCGTATAGGGGCCTTAATGAAAATATACCTGTCTATTCCATAACATTCGGGGACTCTGATGAAGATGAGCTGCAAGAAATTGCTGATTATACAAACGGCCTTTTGTTTGACGGGAAAATAGATTTAAAGAGTGCGTTTAGGACAGTACGCGGCTATAATTAAGGCTAGCCTAATTAGGCACGAAAAACAACTTTTATGAAGGGGAATTATTATGGGACATATAATGAGCGCTATTGTTGCAGCCGCCAGCTTTTTTATAATTTGGCTGGTCGGCCACAATTTTATTGTAGCCCTTGTATTTGCTATTGTAATCTATTTAATCAGCTATTTCCTTTTTAACTCAGGCGAAAAAAAAGAATATGTTGCGCCTGGGCCAAAGGAACAGAAAAAAAGCAATATACAATTATTGCTCTCGGCAAAACTGAGCATGCATAAAATTAACCAGTTGAAAGAAAAAATTGAAGACGAAGATGTAAAGCCTATTGTTTCCAGCATAGTTGAAACCGGGAATAAAATATTAGGCTATGCCACTGATAATGAAGATAAGATTGAGAATATACGGAGCTTTTTAGAATACCATGTCCCAACTACCTTAGAGGTTGTTGACAAGTTTTATGTTATTTTAGTTCATGGCGTACCTACCGGCAGCTCCACAGAGTTTCATGATAACGTTGCATCCTCTTTGAAAATGATTGATGAGGCGTTTAAAAAGCAGTTAACTGCCCTATTGGACGATGAGATAATGGATGTGTCTATAGAGATGGAAACATTAAAAAATACTTTGGCATCAGAAGGTTTATCGGGCGGCAATGAATTTGATAAGCTATAGGGGGTGCAAAAAAACCCTAATGCTGCCCGCCGCAATATGTTAAAGGAGGAGTTTATTTGAAGAAATTTGGGTTAGGTTTAATAGTCTTATTACTTGTTATTGTTCTTGGGGTTTTTGTAAGCCGGTTTATTTCGTCGGACAAAACCGATACTGTCGTCGGCGCAGCCGGCGGGGGCAAGGAAAACTTTTTACGTGACGAGGATGTTAATAGGATACTTAAGGAAAAATATAACTTAACCGTAATATCTGAACCGTGGAGCAATGGCCTATTAATTAAAAACCCACTTAAATATACTGACGGGGACGAGGAAAAGACTTATGATTTCGCTTTTTTTTCAGATGAGCGGTTTTATGAATACTATAAAAGCCCGGCTAAAGAAGGCGAAGCACCCCGGGAACGGGCCACCGCAAACGGGATAGCATTAAATACGCCAATCGTTATTTATTCATGGGATAAGGTTTGCGATGCACTTATTAATGAAGGTATTGTTACGGAAAACGGCGGCGTATATTATATTTCCGATATGCAGAAACTGTTAAGCTATATAACAGAAGGCAAGACATGGGCTGATATAGGCCTTGGCGAGATTTATGGCAAAATAAATATCACCTCGCCGGACCCTATAACCTCTTCGCCCGGCACAACATACTACGGCTTGCTGGCGTCTATAATGAACAATGGTTATGTAGACGAAGACCAGGTCAGCTCATTAAGCGCCCAGTTACGGGAATTTTATAAATATTCCGGTTTTATGAGCAATACCCCTGCAGATATTTTTGACCAATATTTACGCACAGGCATGGGTGCTAAACCAATGATTGTTGATTATGAGAAGTCTATGGTCGAGTTTGCCAATTTAAACCCGGAAGGCTATAACCAAGTAAAAGACAGGATTAGGATTTTATACCCGTCGCCAACTATTTGGAATTCACATTGCATAACAGCATTTTCAGAATTGGGGCAAAAATATTTAGATGCCTTGTCTGACCCTGAAATCCAGCAGATTGCCTGGAAGAGGTATGGTTTCCGCACAGGGCTGTCCGGCGGCAATAACTTAAACGATGTATTAGTAAATGCTATTCCGGAATCCATAGATTCGGTTACCCAGGGGCTGAAAAAAGAAACCTATGATGGTATAATTGAAATACTAAATAATTTTTAGAATAATTTGTAAAATAACATGGCCCCGGTGGGGGCAAAACCCACCGGGCTTAGCTGTGCTTATTTACATACAGAGGGGGTTTTAAGCTTGCAGGAATTGTTACGGATAAACTCTATAACAGATTTTAGCGAAGAAGACCAAACAAAAATAAATGATTATATACCAAAGATAAATTTGGGCAACAAACAATTTATCATGACTTATGCTGCGGATGAACAAAAAAATATTAGCGGGTACAGCGATATGATGCTAGAACTCTCGAAAGACAATTATTTGCTTTCGTTATTTGAAACAATGAACACCCTAATCAGTACGGTTAATAAGTTTAACGACGAAATAGAAACCAGGACTGGGCTACTTAGCTTTTTGAAAATAGATACCAGCAAATTTTTAAAGCAATATAAATATACCGAAGCCCTTGTAGCTGATTGTGAAAACAAACTTAAAGAAGAGTTGCGTAACCTGATGAAAAAGAATGCCTACTTTAAACGTTTATATAATAACGTGCTGGAAAATTATAAAAAATTAGCAATGTACATAGTTGCCGGCGAAATGAAAATACAAACGGGGGAACCTGAAAATATAGATTTATTTAGGGATAAGGTAATGAATTTAAGGGTGAGCTCAAACATTGCCAACCAGATGGCTACCCAGCTAATGCTAAGCCAAAGGTCTGTAGATGCGGCAATCGAAAAAATAAAATCAATCTCTAACCACACAATACCACTTTGGAAGAACCAAGTCTCTTCATTGCTTCAATCAGGCGGCCAGAAGCAGGATATAATCAAAAATATAAACAGGGTTAATAATGATGTTACGAGTGGTATCGAAAACGATATTAAAGCTTTGCGCGGATAATGGCAAGGCTTTTTTTATTGTAAACCAGGTTTGATAAAGAAAACCTCAAAAAATAGCCTATTTCCAAAATTTTCATTAAACAAGCAATATTTTTTATAAATTACATAATATATAACATAACTGAACAAAAGCTGGTTTTGATCATAAAGCCCGTTTATATTTTAGGGCAGCCGTGTGGCAGTAACCCCAAGAATGATTAGGAGGATATTATAATGAATAGTATTTTTGGCGGAAACAATTTAATTTTGATAGTAGCATTATTATTTCTGTTTGGGCAAAATGGCAACTTCTTCAACTGTGGCGGGGACAACACAATGATTTTGATATTAATTGTATTGTTTGTGTTTATGCAAGGCGGGAACTTCCTCTGTAGCGAAGATATGAAATAAATGTTACCAAATAAAATTATATCTCTAAAGCGGCCACTTATATAGCAACCCAGCTTGACTTGGCGCTTTGCATTGCAGCCAAAACGCCTGCGTGAAACGGATTTGCTTTATACTAATTTAAAGCCAACAAGCTTGCCTTAAGTTTGTTGGCTTTAGTGGTGGTTTATTAGCATTTGGCATAACCTGTATTAGGCGCATAATTTTCCTTTTTACAAAATAATTATGAAAGGTGGTTCGATTATGGATGAAAATAATCTTGACATGCTTAAAATGATTGAGAAAGCCATGGAATTAAAAAAAATATTTGATAATAATGAACAGGAACCTCTTGGTGAAGGACTACAGGCCCAAACAGATTTATCTGGCGGCCAATCAGAAAACCAAAATAAGGACTTCGACATTTTAAAAATGGCTCAATTTGTTGATTTGTTAAAATCATTAAGCAATAATACCGCAGCAAAAGAAGGCGATGGGGCTAGGGCTGCAAAAGAAGAGATTGGCGAAGGGTTAACAAGGCCCGCTATAAAAAGGGGCAAATATAAAGAAAATATTTTTTTTGATGATGATATAATAACGCCCCAAATAAAAAGCATTAAAGCCGTCGTACCGTTTTTAGATTATGAAAAACAAAGGCTGGTGGCATTTGCAGTAAAGCTTGTGGAAACTAAAAAAGTTTTTGACTACTACGGGCAGCCTGAAATAAAGGCTACTATAACATCACAGTCCTTGACCGGAAATTCTGAAGTTTTTTCGGCAGTAAAGCCATACCTTGATACGGAAAAAAAATATTTAATTGAAATGATAGAAAAAGTTTTTGAACTAAAAGATGTTATGGATAAATATAAATCTATAAATAATGAAATCTAAAGGGGTGTTTTATTTGAATAATAATAAATATGATGAAATACTGAAAAAGAGCGCTTTTAAAAATATACCACAGGAAACGATAAGGGCACTAAGGGAATTAATGGTTTCTATCGACGGTAAATCTATGAACGAGTCAATTATGATGATAATGAAATTTTATGCCGGCTTGCCAAAAACGAAGCCGCTTTCAAAAAACGAAGAGGTTGCTATGCTCCAAGCAATCAGTGAAGGCCTGGATGAGGGCGACCAAGAAAAATTTAAGAAAATAACAGCATTCTTTAATATAAAGTAGCTTCCCGGTTAAAACTACAATACGGAAATATATACATACTATTTACCTAAATCAAATTTGGTTACTAAAATTATCATAATATATAATAAAGGGCCTGCCCGTAACCGGGTTTTTAATTATTTCCGGCCTGACAGAATAAACATGCTCAATATTCGGTTTATTAATGACTTCAGCAGGCGGGCCTTTTTTAAAAACCCCGCCATTTTTCATTAAAATAATTTCATCGGAATACTGTGCCGCTAAATTTAAGTCATGCAGTACCATAATTACTGATAAGCCTTCATTTATGGAGGCCTCTTTAATTATGTGCATGATTTCCATTTGGTGATGTATATCAAGCTGCGATACCGGCTCATCCAATAAGATTATATCTGCTTTTTGGCATAAGGCCCTTGCTATCATGACACGCTGCAATTCCCCGCCGCTCAATTCCCGTACAAGCTTATCTTTAAATTCAAATGTATTTGTTTTGCGCATACATTCATAGGCTATAGCCACGTCTTCGCGGCTTTCCCTTTGAAACCGTTTTAAATGCGCAAAACGGCCCATCAAAACAACATCTATGGCAGTGAATTCAAAAGCAATATAATTATTTTGGTTTACAAGCGCAATTTTTTTTGCTATTTCAAGGCTGCCCATTTTTTTAATATCAACGCCTTCAACAAAAACTGTTTTTTCAGATATACTAAGCTGCTTCGAAATATTTTTTAAAAGGGTCGTTTTACCGCAGCCGTTTGGGCCTATTATTCCCGTAACTGCCCCGGGTTTAAATGAAATATTTATATTTTTTAAAACTTCGCCGCCGTTATATTTAAATGATAAATTTTCAGCCCTAATCATGCAATCAGCCCCTTTTTAAAATAATGTACAAAAAAAACGGCGCGCCGATTAAGGCTGTAACTGCGCCAACAGGCATTTCAGATGGTGCAAAAGCTACGCGGCCTACTGTATCGCAGAATAAAAGCAAAGTAGCCCCGGCTAACGCGGACGTTGGAAGGAGCTTTTTAAAATCGGCCCCGGAAACCATCCTTACGGCATTTGGGATAATTAAGCCAACAAAGCCTATTATCCCGGAAGAAGCCACCGCTACCGCCACGATTAAAGATGACGCCAGCAATAATATATATGTGGATTTTTCTACAGGCACACCAAAAGATTTCGCTTCCGACTCGCCTACAGAAATTGCATTGAGCTCCCGGTGAAAAGAAAAAATAATTATCACCCCAATAAAAATAATTGGTAGGGTAACGTAAACTTTTTGCCAGCCTGCATTTGAAAAACTGCCTATGCTCCATTGGGTAATATTTTTTATTTTATCGGCATGTATAGAAATAAGGAGCGTAGTTATGCTTGAACAGAAAAGGCTTATAGAGCTGCCGATTAAAAGCAGGGTGCCGGTATTGTGCCTGACCAGCTTGTATGCAAATAAAATAAAAATTACGGTTATTACAGAAAAAACAGCCGCCGCTATAGATGCACCCGAAAAAACATAAAAATAAAAATCAAAAGAATAGATTATTGCGAGCGCCGCGCCTAATGACGCACCCGATGATATCCCTAAAATAAAAGGCTCTGCCAGCTGGTTTTTAAATAGCGCCTGAAAAACCGAGCCGGCAACCGAAAGGCCCATGCCTATTACCATGCAGCTGATTACCCGGGGGAGCCTAATGCCCCTTAGTATTGTAATATGGGCGCCATCAAGGGCAGAGGTGTCAAATAAAGCCCTAACAGCATCTGTAAAGCTTATATCCGCGACCCCTATTGTATAAGAAAAAAAGGCTAGGGCAATTAAAAAACAGGCAAGCCCTATATTAAATTTGTATAAACTTCTATGCCCCATCCTCTACACCCCATAAACTAAAATAAATTTGATTTAAAATGCACCGGGGTGGAAAATTTCAGCCAATTCCAGTACCCCACCGTCAATATATCCGGAATAGCGGTCTATTAAATCTTCATTTATGGCATATACCTTATTACCTTTAACGGCGCTTAAATCTTTATAGCCTTCCATTTGAGGCAGCTGTGCCAATAAACCTGATTTTGACCCAACAATAATAATTTCCGGGTCGGCCTCAATTAACGCTTCCTTGGAGTATGCCCAGCCTTCCAGCCCTTTTGCTATATTGTCGCCGCCGGCAATTTCTATAATAGTATTAATAAAGGTATTGCCGCCTGCGGTAAAATCCCCGTCGTCTCCGGCGCTAATACAATAATAAACTGTTGGTTTTGGCAAATCTTTAACTTTTTCAGATACAGAACCTATAGAAGCCTTAATTTTTGTAACAGCCTCTTCCGCTTCAGGTTTTTTGCCCATTACTTCGCCAATTGTAACCAAGGTTTCAAATAATGAATCTAAACTGCTGTCTTCATACTGCCTAATTACATTAAAGCCTAAATTTCTGAGCGCCTGCAGCTTATCAGGGTTTGTATGCGCCCCGGCGATTATTAAATCCGGGTTTAATGAGGCTATAATTTCATTATTAGGCTCGTACAATGTCCCGGTAGCAGGCAAATCTAAAACTTCCGGCGGGTTATCGCAAAAATCGCTCCTGCCAACTAAATTTTCTATACCGCCTACTAAATAAATATTTTCCGTAACCCCCGGTGTTAAAGAAATAACCCTTTCCGGCGCTTTTTCAATTACGGTAGAAATGCCCTCAACATCTGTTACTGTTATAGGGAAACCCGTGCTTGCGCTATTATCCGTAGCGGCACCGGTATCACCCTTGCATGACGTAAAAATTAAAATAAATATACAAAATAAAATTAGCCTTGATTTCATAAAGCCTCTTTTCTAAATTAAAAAAGCTGCCATCGAAAGCAGCCGGTTAATTGTATTTATGGCAAACAGGTTTGTTCTAACCCCGCAACAGGGTTTTTCTATACAATGGGTAGCCAGTACCCATTGTAAACCCTATGCCAAACAAGATTTGTTCTATTTTAAAGTTATAACAGCGCCAACTTCTTCAAATTTAGCTTTAATTGCATCAGCCTCGTCTTTAGGGATACCTTCTTTAACCATTTTTGGTGCGCCATCAACAAGCTCTTTCGCTTCTTTAAGGCCAAGGGCTGTAATTTCCCTAACAACTTTAATAACTTTAATTTTTTCGCTGCCTACGCTTGTAAGCTCAACATCGAATTCAGTTTTTTCTTCAACCGCTTCGGCTGGGCCGGCGGCCATAACAACGCCTGCTGCTGCAGATACGCCAAAAAACTCCTCAGCTTTTTTAACCAAGTCATTTAATTCTAAAACACTAAGCTCTTTTACAGCATCGATAATTTCATCAATAGATAATTTTGCCATTTAACTGCACCTCTCCTAATTTATTTATACTAACCTGTATAAATGATTTGTAATTCTTAATTTAAGCCGTTTGCCCTTTTTCATCAGCAATAGCTTTAGCAAGCCTTGCAAACGAAGCCATAGGGTTTTTGAACGAACCCAAAAGCTTGGCCAAAAGCTCTTCTTTTGTTGGGATACTGGCGATAGCCGAAATCCCTGCTGCATCATAAGTAACGCCTTCAATACAGCCTGCTTTAAATTCTAATGCTTGCATCTCTTTTAAATTTTTGTTGATCAGCCTAGCGGCTAAAGAAGCATCATCATAAGAAATAGCGACTGCGGTCGGCCCTTTTAAATAAGGCGCAAGCCCTTCGAACTGCGAATCTTTAATAGCGAACGAGAGCATAGAGTTTTTGTAAACTTTATAATCAACGCCGGCTTCCCTTAAAGTTTTGCGGAGGCTTGTGTCCTGCAACACAGTAAGCCCTCTTGCATCAACTAGGACTAATGATTTAGCTTTGTCGACCTTTTCTTTAATCTTGCTTATAACAGCTTGTTTTTCCTCAACTTTAGGCATTATTAAACACCTCCCGATAAGATTTTATAACAATTATTAAAAAACCCTTTGCCAAAAGACAAAGGGATATAAGCATACAAATAAAATTTGCGGCAAATAATTTAACCTCGGCAGGCCTCAAGGGTTACGCTAAAAAGCACCTGCTGTCTTTGGCAATGTGCAAACCCAGGTTGGCAGTGTTTTTGTAAACTAAAAACCCCTACGCCAAACAGGCTTGCTTTATTAAATTAACTTTCATTTACGAATTATAATATATAAAATATGATAAGTCAACTTTTTTCGAATTTTATTTTTAGAGGTTTCCTGCTGACAGGGTAGTGCCCCCACACTCCTGGCGAATCGGGCTTGGTGCTGATGGATGCCGTTAATAAAATAAATGAAATGGTGGCTCCTGCCGGGCCCGATGTGAATGGGGCCTTCCTTTTGTAAAAGTGGGGCGGCCTATAACCCCGATGCTAATTTTGATATGGCGACAAAAATTTCGCTTATTTTATACCAGGTGGCTTTATCAACTATCCCCGTTGAGGGGAGTTTAAATATACTTTGAAATTTCGCTACCTGGTTTTGTGTATCCAGGCCATAGGAGCCATCAACCGCTATTTTTTTTATAGCCGGGTAATTATTTGAAATAGTATTCAGCTGGGTTTGAATAGTGCGGACTGCATTTCCGGTTGAACCTAAAAGTAGTGGAACCCCGTTAAAAGAAGTGGGCACGCCTTGAACCTGGGTGGCGGTTGCTAAATATGAATCCCAGCCATAATAAGTTTTTATAATATTAATGGCGGTGTAGCCTTGGTCGCCTAAATCCTTGCTGCCCCATTGCGACATCCATGTGGGGCATTGTGAATTGCGCCCGTCGCAGTATTGGGTGAACAGTGGCTGGTCTATGTTAGGCTTGGTAATATAGCTTGTAAAAATTTCATCAACAACCTGGGATATTTCCGCAAAAATATTTCTGCCGTAAGTAAAAGCCTGGTCGAATTGCGTACTGTTTGTGATTGTAAAATTAAAGCCCTTGTTCCTATACCATTCTGTATAGACACGGTTCAAGGTTAAAGAAAGAATCGCATACACATTGGCGCGTATGGTTTCAACCGGCCACGTGGAATAAATTTCGCAGCTGGCTACATTTTTTATATAATCCTTAAAGGGCACCCAATAATTTGGGGCGGCCGCATTTGTTGGTATGCCGGCATGAACGACTATATACTCGGGGATAACCGGTTCGGGCAATACTATAAACCCTGTGGGCTGAGGCAATTTTTTTACTTCGCTCTCGGGGGTTTTTTCTGGGTAGGTTCCATAAAGCGTGCTTGGCGGGATAGCTATTTCTTCAATTACTGTACCGGGCCCCGGCTGCAAAAATATATCTTGATAGGATTCTTCATTGGGGAGGACCTGGACCCCTTTTACTTCAATATCTTCATACCCCTGGGCTTTTACCTTAACATTGTATAAACTGTAGGGCTGTGGCTGGCCCGGCTCCATGGAATATTCGATTGGCGGTGCGGGTAGGGTTATATCATATGCTTGGCCTGAGTTATCAGTATAGAACTCATCTATTATTTTATCGGGCTGGCTGCCTTCTGTAATTTGGACCCTCGCCTTTATTACAGGTTTACCGATACTTTGGTCATAAGCCGAAACTTTTAAGTATCCATCCATTGGGTATTTCATACTCCTTTCGTTTATAGCATATACATATATATAGCCAAATAATAGTAATCTGCTACTATATTATGAAAGGGGGCCTTAAATTGATACCTAAAAATCCGCCGCCTAATATTATCCCGCGCTACATACCTAAAATGCAAGAGATTTCTGAAAATAGTATACGCCCTTTTATTGGGCACTACATATATGTGTGGATGAATAACCGGGCCAAGGTTTGGTTTTGCCCATTATGCATAAATAAGTATACAATTAGCGGTTATGCCTGGTACAAGGGTGAATGGGTCCAATGTAAATTAAGTTTATGGATGATAAATAA
>JAITVM010000143.1 GCA_031285815.1 Clostridiales bacterium
TAGATAATATCCCTATTTTCGTAAATCAAATTTCTGCAACAGTACAAGGGTTAGAGGACCGGTATTCATATATATTTGATTTTATGCCTGAATCATACCGCCTATATTTTAATGATTTAATAGGGTCAATGGTGCTTTCGCTCTCTTCAAGTGCCGGTACAATGTTTAAAGACAATTCGATTAATATTGTATCAAGGATCCCAAATTTGTTGTTAATAATGCTTTTAACTTTGATATCAACATTTTTTTTCATCGCAGATAAGGAATTAATATCTGATAGTATAAAAAAACATACGCCAGAAATAATTTCTAAAAACTTTGTGAAAGTAAGAAAAGGCATCCTTAAAGCACTAACCGGTTATGTTAAGGCCCAGGGTATTATTATGTGTATCACCGGTACCATCGCTATTATAATCCTAACTGTTTTAAATTATGAATATGCGATGCTTGTGGCAATCATTATAGCGCTCATCGATGCGTTGCCGATTTTCGGGAGCGGCTTTGTACTTTGGCCATGGATAGCACTCAGTTTTTTCTCATCAAATTATAAAATGGCTGTGGGCTTATTGATTTTGTACGGCGCAATTTTATTCTCTAGGCAAATAGCAGAACCGAAAGTCTTGGGCTCCCAAATAGGTATGCACCCGCTTTTGACACTAATGTCTATGTACGTTGGCCTTAAAATATTTGGCGTTTTTGGTTTTATCATTGGGCCGGTTACTGTTATTATTATTAAGACCCTACTCTTCGCCGAGAAAGAAAAACCGCCTACTGGGCCAGAAACAATTGAAACTCAATAAATACTACAAAAAAAATTAATTCCAATAAGTTTTATTTTTATGTCTTATTGAAAGCGGGGATATACAATGTTAAAAATTTTTGTTAATTGCGCAGGGGGTGGGACTTCCAGCCTGTTCTGTTCAAAAATCGAAAAATACGCTAACTGCTTAGGCAAAAAAACACAAACTTGTTTTGTCTTGGATTATATTAACGATACAAGAAAATCTAAGCCTGTAGAAAAAACTGACCTACTCTTAGCCTATGGTGGCACCCAATTCATTTTATCAGCCGAAAAAGCCGGCTACATTGAGGATTTAAAAAAATTTGATTTAGTTTGGGTTTGCCCACAAACAAGGTTCTTTTATAAGCAGGCCCAACAAATTTGCGAAGGCTATTCCATACCTTGTGAATTAGTAGAAATGAATATGTTTGGGAAAATGGATGGCCAAAAAGCTTTCGGGTATTTGAACAGTTATTTTGGCGGGGCACTTTCTTAATAATATAAGTATAAGGGGCCGACTCGTAAAGTAAGGGGCAAAAAATGAGGGGTGGAATGGCCCAACCCCCATTTTTTGTTGTAAAATAATCCTATATAAATAATATCTTACATATAAAACCAATAGATTATTTGAAATTTTTACCGGAAAGAACTTACCTGTCACTTATCCAACTTATATCCGCAAGAATATTATCTCTATTAATCGTATACCCATTCTGTTCAAGAAATTGAACATAAAAATCATAGCCAACTTCTTCCCCATTAATGTAGTTACGCCATTTTGCTTTTGCCTTATTTGCCTCATCCGGATAGCCATACGGTTCAGTTGAGGCGAGTTCCTTAACAGAATAGCCATTATCGGCAATTTTATATATTGTATAATTACCATCCCCACAATCTATTAACCCGTTATCCAAAATTTTGCACGACCCCACTCTGCTCCAAGGAACTTCATAGGGCAACCCTCCGTCATTATAACCGAATAGGTTAACGGGCTCCCCGCCTTTTATTGAAAATATGTAGGCAATGATATCTTCACCGTGCCCGTTTTGCTTTTTTAATAGAAGTTCTGTTATTCCATTATCGTCAATATCATAAAATGAATGATAGGTTTTAAATGAAGAAGGGCTGTTACTATAGAATCCAAAATCAAATATTTCATTCATAGTACCTGTATTGTTTATATAACGGTTTGCGGCAGATTGCCATTCGGCTAACAAAGTATCATATAAGCCAATATATTCGTTATAATATATATCAATTAATTCAAGTGCCCTTTTTTTCGTATCCTCCATCATAGAAATCATCCCCAAAGTATTAATCCATGAGTCATCCGCACCTTCCGCCCTCATTCTAGCATCTGCTGCATTTTTATCACGGATGGCAATCCACTCCCTCTGCTTTATTTTTAAATAATCCATCTCTGATGAGGGCAACTTTTCTTTGAGTAAGCCATAAATTCTGTTTAGCTCATAATCCCAAGCCCTATATAATTCACCAAGGGAACGGCTGGTTTCCATTTGTCCCGTACTATCAGAGTAGTAAGCTTTCTCTAATGCGTCAATATAGGAAAGGGACCCCATATATTTATCTTTGTCACTATTTTGGATATTTAAGCTGCTTCCTTCAGATATACTGTTTTCATCTTCAGGAACTTTTGAATATTGGGGATCTTCATCAGGCGTTTGAGGGCTAATTATATTTGTGCCAATTTTTTTTCGAAGATCCGTATAATCCGTTGCTTCAAATACATATTTATAACCCGATAAATTTAAGCCACTGTCAATACCTTTAACAGAATATGAAAAAATCCTTTGGTCAACTATCTCATCATTAAGCATGCTTGTATCCCTATCTTTAAAGCTTGCCGAAATTCCAAATCTATTCCAAAAAGCTGATAAGGCTTCCTCAAAGCTACTGTAAATTCCCGGTTCTTCAATTCCATAATATGCGGTAGAATATAATAATTCTTTTGATTGGATTTTATTATCTTTAACTTCATAGCCTATATATTGAAAATCAGCGCTTGCCGGGCCTGATTGTAAAAATGAGAATGGTGTACTGATCTTTCCATTATCAAATTCCAATGCCCAATAACCACAATAATAACCATCAGCAAAATACCCTGCTGCTGATGAGTATTCAACCATAATATACTTTTTATTATTCGCATTGATAGACGAAATAAAAAGGTTATCTTGATTACTTTGATTAGATGTTAATGATACGGAATTTAAATATTCATCATTCGTCTCATGGTATGCAGTTAATGGTATTTCATCAGCTTTTATAGGGGCACTATTTTTTAGAACAAAGGCAGCCGCATACACTTGATACGAGGAGGCAGAAGTTCCACTATAAGGGTAAGCCTGGCCAGTTTCCTTCGTATAAAATAATAGTAAATCTTTACTGCCATCTTGATCTAAATCACTAATATATGCTGCGAGTATTCCAGTAAGGGAAAGCCAGCTATCTTCCGATGTATACATAGTACCTTCGGCTTTCCCTAATGAAGGGATTTTATATTCTGGAGCTAATTGTTCTTCTATATATTTATAATAAACATCTGCAACATTATTTATTTTATCAAGCATTTCAGAAATTGTTTTCTCATTTGGCATCTGTTCTAAACCTTTTTTTAGAATTTCAATAGCTTTCTCACTGTTTCCTTGACCTATATACGCTTCAGCGCATCCAGTATATCCTCTTGCATTTAGTGGAAGTATAGAAACTAATGTTGTAAAGTGTCCTACCGCTTTATTATAGTCTAGATCAATTAACATTTGCTCCCCTAATTTAAATTGTCCAGAAACGGTTTTATCAAATAGTGTTGTGATTTCCGGGCTATCGGGTAATATCCCTAACCCTTTGTTTAAAGTATCAATGGCTTTGAATGGTTCGCCAATGCCAACATATGCCTCTGCTAACCCAGTATAGCTACGGTGGGCCATAGGTTCAATTTCAATCGCCCTATCGAAGTAAACAATAGCCTGCCCATAATTCAGGCCGAGTAAATATTTTTCGCCAACTACAATTAATTCATTAGCAGACATTTTTTCAAATGGTTTTGAGCAGGAACTAAACATTGCCAGTATACTAACCAATAAAACTAAAAACAATATATAGCGTTTCACTTTATCAACCCTCATATCATTTACTTAATAAGGCCTCTGCAAATTATCTAAAGCAGAAGTTTGTATTAGCTACAGGGAAAAAATTTTTTATTCTAAAGTGCCCCCCTAGTCAAGACACAAAATAACAAAATGAAGTGGCCCAATATAAAGAATCTGTATCAGATATTCCTAGATTATTGGAGCAGAGGTTAAACCCAGCGACCGCCGAAGGCGGCTTGACCTTGAAGAGTGCTCAAAATTCTATAATCAATATTGGGGCGGCGTATTTAAATTAAAATATTCCTGAGCCCCCATCGCCGTCTGTATAAATATCAGGGCATTTTGAGAAGCTGCGGCAAGCTTTGCGGAAACAAACGGCATCCCAATGAGGTTTTAAGCTACCACATATTTTTATTTTCATTGTTATAACAGAGCCATTTACTTTTTTAAAATTGTGTCTAGTTTTTTGGATACATTATACTATAGTATTTGTAAAAAAATATAGCTTATAAAATAATTTATAAATGGAGTTGGAAAAAATTTTGTCGCATTGTGCCGTATCTTCATAAATATATAATCATATAGGCATAGATTTATTTATGAATTTATGAACAGAAAATGTCAATTACAGCCAAATTAAAGCAAATAAAATAAGTGTACAAAACAAACTTTTCTGCACACTTGCTTAACCTAATGATTGGCAATACGGGCCAGCCCACATAATGGGCTTTCATTGCTGAATGAGTCGATATACATGCCGCACTATAAAAAACGCCACAGTAAAGTACGATGGTTACGAGAGCTATCAATATTTAGCATCATCCTTCCATCTCTTCCCACTGACAGTGTTGTATTATTTACATATTTATAGAAACAATTTATGAATTTACAAGTTACTTCTCTAAACTTCGTAACGGAGATTACTGAACAATTCTTTCAGCTCCCTGATGAAAATAGGCACCAGCGGATTACTTTCGTTTCTCTGCCAGACTGCCGTGATGGTATGAGTTGATTCCAACAGGATATAAAGATACTGGCGGCCGCCCATCTGATGCGTCCAAAAATCAGTAATCGCAACCCCTAAGCCGTTGTGCACGTTCATCAAAAGCGATTCCGTATTACGTACCGATTGGATCCGCGGCAAAAAACCATAAGGCTCACAAAAGCCGTTAACCAGGTCTACAATATAGGTCGCACGGTCTGACTGGGGGACAAAAAACAGCTCTTTGCGAAAATCATAAGGAGTCAGCCCTTGCTTCCCTGCAAGGGGGTGTTCTTGGGAATATAAAATCACCTGGGGGACCTCCGTAAGCACCATGATATCCAGCTTTGGCCGCAGCTCAATATCTGTATTCAGCGTGATTCCGATATCGATCTCATTCTTATTCAAGGCAGGTATGATCTGATGAAATGCATAGCTTTGCAGGCACACCCGAAACTTCGCCTGCTTCTCTTCCATCTGCTTGATCACCTTGGAAAAAAAATCAGCCCTGGTCCAGCCACTGCCGCATCCTATGTGCAGATCCAGGACTTTTTCCTTTTCATTCTCCCTGATCTGCTGTTTGAGCAGTTCCATCTCCTGGCGCTGTTTTTTATAATATTCATGAAACATCCACCCCGCCTGGGTCAGTTTGGCCGAGTTATGCCCCCTAACGAATAATTCCACCCCCAGTTCTGATTCCATCGCTGAGATCTGCTTGCTGACCGCCGGCTGCGATACAAATTTTTCGTTGGCGGTCTTAGTGAAACTCATATGTTCTGCAGCTGCCAGAAAATATTCTATCTGCAAATCGTTCATATCTTCACCCCTTAATCAAATAGCCACTATATTATATTTTGGTATTATAGGATATTTTTTCTCATTTAGCATTTAAGTATTCATGAATTCCTTTAGCTCCCAAACTCCCGGCTTCCAAGCCCATAATCACAGTTGCCGCTCTGCCTGCAGCGGCAATATGATTCCGGCATAGCAAAAGAGAGGTTCCTGACTCAAGTCAAAACCCCCTCTCCTACAATTGAGCCATTCTTAGAACCTTCCGACTGTTTCCGGCTGAATCAGAGGTGCCCCGGTCTTTGCAATGACCTCCTCAACAGTTGTATCCACAGCAATTTCTTTTAGCAGCAAGCCTTCAGAAGTAACTTCGATCACAGCCAGCTCCGTAACGATCAGATTCACCTTCTCTATTGCCGTTGCTGGCAGGCTGATGTTATTTAAAATCTTGGCTGACCCGCCTTTGGCGACATGTGTCATGGCAATAATTACTTTTTTAGAACCGGTGACCAGATCCATGGCTCCGCCCATGCCGGGCACCATTTTCCCCGGGATAATATGGCTTGCCAGGCTCCCGTGACGGTCTACCTGCAAAGCCCCCAATACGGTAACATCTACATGGCCGCCGCGAATGACCGCAAAAGAAAAGGAACTGTCAAAATAGCAGGCCCCCTGCTCCACTGTCACCGGTTTTCCACCGGCATTGACAATATTGGCATCATATGTATCCGCGTCCGGAACCGGCCCCATCCCCAAAATACCGTTCTCGGATTGGAGATGAATCGTCACCCCTTTCGGGATATAATCAGCCACCATGGTCGGCATGCCGATTCCTAGGTTTACTACATTGCCATCGTGCAATTCTTTGGCAACACGCCTGGCAATCCGTTCTTTAACTGACATAAGGCTCACCCCCTACCAGATAGTCTACAAATATCCCGGGAGTAGCCACCGCTTCCGGCATAATCCCTCCAATTGCCACAATCTCCTCTGCAGCAGCAATGACAGTTTCCGCTGCCGTTGCCATCAACGGATTAAAATTTCTGGTCGTGGCTTTATAATACAAATTTCCTTTTTCATCGGCTATGGATGCCCGAAGAAGGGCAAAAGCAGCTTTCAGCGGCTTTTCCAGCAAATATTTTTCACCGTCAACCTCGACCACTTCTTTACCTTCCTGAATCTCCGTCCCCAGCCCGGTAGGGGTCAGAACTCCGCCAAGCCCGGCTCCACCGGCCCTGATCTGCTCGGCTAATGTTCCCTGCGGAACCAATTGAACTTCCATTTTCCCCTCATTCATCAATTGGCCGATCAAAGGGTTTAATCCAATATGAGAGGCTATCAGCCGGCAGACGGCCCCAGTTTTGATCAAACGGCCGATGCCGGTATCCGGCGTCCCGCCGTCATTGGCAATCACGGTCAGGTTTTTGACACCTTTTTCAATCAAAGCGTCGATCAATATCTCTGGTGTACCATTGGACATGAAGCCGCCAATCATGACCACTGCTCCATCATTTAGGGAAACAATCGCTTCTTGCGGCGAAACTTTCTTCATATCTCTGACCTCCTATCTCTCTACGGCTACAGCCGTACCCATGCTGCCGCCGACACAAAGGGTTGCCAGGCTGGCCGCACTGACTATAACAACACCCCTCATTCCCCGCGCCTCCTAAGCCCCAGTATCTGTCTAGTTTCTTCCGGTGTTGCCACTTCCTTGCCGAACTCATGAATAGTGCGTTTGGTCCGCTCAACGAATTCCACATTGGATTTAGCCAGTACACCTTTGGAATAAAGAATGTTATCTTCCATTCCTACTCGGACATTGCCGCCAAGTGCAAGTGCCGCATAGAGGATCGGCAGATGCCCTTTGCCAATTCCCAGAGCACTCCAGGTGGAGCCTTCCGGAATCAAATTCTTTAAATAAACCAGATTCTCCACAGTTGCTGGCATGCCGCCAGCCGCCCCCAGAACGAACTGAAAATGCAGTGGTGCCTTTAATACGCCTTTCTTTAGATAATATAAAGCATTATAGATCATCCCCACATCAAAGATCTCGATCTCCGGCTTGACATTCACCTCTTGCATCTTAAGTCCAAGCTTTTCTAAGAACTTAGGGCTGTTTTCAAACACAGTGCTGTGCTGCCAGTTCATAGACCCGCAGTCATAGGAAGCCATCTCTGGCTTAAGCAGGCTGAATGGTTTCATCCGCACCTCATCATCCAGGCCAATACCGCCGGAAGTGGTCAGGTTAAGGACAATATCACAATCCTTCTTCGCTCTGAGAAGTTCCATGGTTTCTCTGAATTTTTCATAATCCATGGAAGCATTGTCATTGTCATCCCGTACATGGATATGAGCCATTGAGGCACCGGCCTGCCAGCAGGCATAGATCTCCTGGGCGATTTCTGTTGGCTTCAGCGGCACATAAGGGGTATTCTCCTTTTTCGGCCAGGCACCAGTAGTTGCTACGGTTAAAATCACTTTATTACTCAGATCACTCATATTAAAACCCTCCGTACGGATACTCTCTGTCCGGCACATCATTAATATCATCTTCATCGATCTCGGCTACGCAGCGGACCATCGAACCGTCACCCATGTACCAGCGAAGCGGGAAACAGAAGAAACGGAAGCGTTTGCCGGATACTTTATCCAGGTTGCCGCCCAGGTTCTCGACACCGACAATACCATGCCCCAGCATTTCTTTATGGCATGGTTCCCAGGTTCCCCAGCAGCCGATGGCTTCTAGTTCTCCGAATTTCTCTTCATAGGCTTTCTGTCCATGCAGCTTGATATATAAACCCTTATCAAATTCAGCATAAGCTTCCTCACCGAATTTCTCAATGTATTCCTCGGTGATCGGACGGCCGGAGGCCCCCAGTAAATTCATTTTGGTCATACCATTGTTGCCCATGGCCGTATGTAGCG
This sequence comes from Clostridiales bacterium, assembly GCA_031285815.1. GTDB lineage: Bacteria > Bacillota > Clostridia > Lachnospirales > JAITVM01 > JAITVM01. The sequence goes on from JAITVM010000143.1 coordinate 8,588, forward strand.
GATGGTCAAGAGCCTGCATATCCATTGCCACGCATTTTACTTTATGTTTCACAAACCATTTGCCGGCTTCCACTCCGGTTCCGCAGGAATAATGATAATAATCTTTACTATCGTCAAATTCACGGTGCATGCCGGTATTTAGGCAGACCACCATACCTTCCAGCTCTTCCGGCCTGATTCCCGCACGTTTGCAAGCATCATCCAGGTGTTTACCGGTGATCAGCCCCCATTTCTCAATCTGAATCTCCAGGCAGACCGCATCGCCAGTATAAGCATCTACAGGCATTTGATGGGTATAACGTGCCCTCTTGCCGTCAAATTCCTTCTCCATTACGTGACGGGGTGCGTCGCAGTGGGTTCCGGTATGCATGGTGCAACCAACATACTGGGTTAATACGCCGCCTTTTGCCAGGCCGTGCTTGCTGTCAATCACCGGTTTGTCAAAGTAAGGCCAACGTGGAATATCTGCGCTGAATGGATGCGTCAAATCTACAAAAATTTTCTTACCCATAATTGTAAAACCCCCATTTTTTACTTAGTTTTATTTTATTGGTATTACCTTACTTAATTTGCCCAGTAACCGCCATCAGTCGCAACATTGGCTCCAGTCATAAAGTCACTTGCTTTTGAAGCCAAGAAAAGGCATGGACCCACGAAATCTTCTGGCTCACCCAGGCGGCCGACCGGCAACCGCTTCAGGAAGTTTTGATATACGGCACTTTCCGGGTCAAACATCCACTCGGTCAGATCGGAACGAAAAACAGTTGGGTTAATGGTATTGACATTAATTTTATATTTTGCCGTCCATTCACAAGCTAGTGACTGGGCCATCAGGTCAATACCACCTTTAGCAGTGCAATAACCGGTGTAATTGGCCATGCCCATCTTAGAACGGGCCGAAGAAACCAGAATTACCTTACCGCCCTTTCCCTGTTCGACCATCTTAGCCCCGACATATTTGCAGAACAGCCAGGTACCTTGAACATCAGAATCCATAATCTGCTTCCACATCGACAGCTCCTGTTCGAGGATCGGCTGCGGCTTGTTATAACCGGCTGCTGTCACCAATACATTGATCTCACCAAATTTGGCGACAGTATCATTCACAACCTTGATGACATCCTCCTCCACTGCTGGGTCGCCAGTAGAATAATCACATTCAATTCCTTCTGCGGCTAGTTCCTCACACAGTTTTTTACAGGTTTCTTCCTTACGGCCGGTCACCATCACCTTCATCCCGGCCAGGCCGTAACCTTTACAGACTGCCCTGCCCAGAGCCCCTGTCGCTCCGGTCACCAATGCTACTTTACCGGATACATCAAATAAATCCCCCATAAATTCCTTTGTTACCATTGTGCTGACTCCTCCTTTTCTATATCCATTTTTCTGCCCGAAATCGCCTAAGCTTTATTGCGGATAATTGATAATTACTAGCATCGTTGCTGGGCTGTTTGACTCATTGACCAGGTCGCGCCCTTCGTTCGGTGAAAATGAAATGCTCTCATTTTTATGAATTACATATTTGGTTCCGGCTTTGTCAATTACTGTCATCTCGCCTTCCAGTACATAGTAGACCTTTTCCAGCGGATTGTCTTCGTAAGCATATTCGGCTCCGCCGCCAGGTAGAAACGTTGACAAACCGACCCAGAATTTTTCAGCACCGGTTTCTTCCTTTCCATGAATCCGCATTGCGGTCATCCCAAAATGGCCTGGGGCATCATAAGCCTTCAGCTCTTCAAGTGTCCTTTTTACCATATTGCTGTCCCTCCTTTATTTTCTGCCCGCCATTATTATGCGGGCGTTTTTCCTAATCATATTGTTTGCTTACCTGAAGCTGCTTTAGCAAGCGTCTATTAAATTGATTCAAAATTTCCTGCTTCTGCCCTTCGGGGTAATTAAAGAAGCCTTCCCCTGATTTAAACCCTAGTTTGCCTTCTTTGACCTTTTCACGCAACAGGGGGCTTGCCTGAGGGGAACGGTCCATGGCCGCCAGTAAGTTATCACCGACTATACACCAAATATCTAGGCCGCCAAAATCAGCTACTTCCAGTTGCCCGGTGGTAGCATACCGGAATGCCGGCCCATACTTTAAGGCAGTATCAATATCTTTGGCATCTGCCGCCCCCATTTCCATCAGAGAAAATACTTCCCTGGCAACACCCTGCTGAATCCGGTTGGCCAACAGGCCTGGGATATCTTTTAACACCTTGGCTGGCCGTTTTTCGATAGAACGGTAAAGAGCCTCAACTTCCAGATAGGTTTCTTCTGGCATATTACCGAAACAAGAAAGCTCCACAAGCGGAATCAGATGGGCTGGATTATACCAATGGCAAACCATTGTTCTGGCTTTATCTGCAATACCCATCTTTGCTGTCAAATCGGAAAAGGCGATGCTTGACGTATTGCTGGCAATAACCGTTTCTGCCGGGCAGGATTCAATTAAATTGTCAAATAGCCCCTGCTTTAGGTCCAGCCGCTCCGGTATGGCTTCGATCACATAATCAGCATCCTGTACGGCCGGCTTGAGATCTGCGTAGATAGCGATTCTGTCTAATGCCGCTTCACTCCCGGTTGCATCCATTACACCTTCTTCGCACAGGAAAGCATATTGGTTTTTAATTTTTTCTTTACAAGTATTACGAACCTCTTCAAAACTCTCATATACCGAAACCGGATAACCGAACCGGGCAAAGCACCCCGCAATTGCATGCCCCATGGTGCCGGCCCCTATCACTGCAATCTTCTTGATCATAAAGGACTCCTTCTATCTTTCTATAGATTATTTTTTATTATTGCTTCCGGCATTTGCAGCCTGCCAATCTTTGTTAAACCTATGTTCGTCAATTAAAAGCACCAGCAACACATCAACTGCGGCCACTCCAGCAAAGACCAGATAGGCACTGCGTAAATTACCGGTCAGGTTCAAAACAACGCCATTAACTGCAAAACAAAGTGCAGTAATCAGCCCCTGAATCGGAAAAATAACGCTGTTTACCTTATCAAATTCGTGCCGCCCAAAGATCGAAGCCGGAAGGGATGTTGTAAAGTTTGCCGAACCGCCGATTCCCATTCCGATCATAAAGATGGACAAATAGATTCCCACTTTAGTCTCGCTGGCATTGGCCAGCAAAGCCACCATATACCAGAGTCCAAACAAAATCATCATCTTTTTGGTGCCGATCTTATCATCAAGGACACCTACCAGCCAAGAACCGGCCACTCCTATACAAGCAATCACGGTCATCAATGAGATAGCCTGGTTCTGAGTAAAACCAAGAGATATATTACGGACAACTAGCTGGCTCATAACCCCTACCGAACAAATTTGAAAAAAACCGGTGGTGATTGCTGCCAACCATAACTCTTTGGTTTTCAGCAAGCCTTGGACTGTCCAGGTTTCCTTGCCAGTACCCTTTCCCGTAAAATATTCTGTCTGGTAGACTTCATCAGAGACATTATCCGGATTCATATTCCTCTCGCCAGGCGTATTCCTGATAAAGAAAAATCCTAAAACCCCCAAAACAATTGATGCCACAGCCGGAACCATCACTCCGCGGTCGACCCCAAAGCTGCCGACCAGCCAGGTAATAATCGGAACATAAAATGCCGATGCCAAGTTACGTCCCATGGTGGTATATCCCATTACTACCCCCTTTTTCTTCGGAAACCACTGTGCCACCAGCGTGCCGCCAGCAATATACCCCGCTGACATAATCCCGCCTACAACAAAACACATAGCAACTGTGTATAACAACACACTGTTGGCATTGCCGATACAGATATATCCGATTCCAGCAACAACTGTAAATATCGCCGATGTCAAACGCGCACCGATCACACGGTTAATCTGGCCGATAATTATAAAAAAAACTACTCCGACGATTCCCGCCACCGAGTTCATATTCAGGATCGTCCCCGGTAATACCCCAAGCTTCTCGGCCACTGCCGGAGCTGTTATATTTGAACCGTCATTGACAAACCCCACATAAAACCAAAACATTAACAAACAATAAAGTATTGTACCCCATCCATACTTGCCGAACTTTATAATTGAATTTTTATTCCCTGTATCCATAGTTTTCTCCTACCTGCGCATATTGCCAGCACTTTTAATGTCATTTTACTTGCCTGTTAGCCCTCGTTTGGGCTATAACAAAACTTCTCTATTCCCGGCAACCACCATTTCTGTAGCCGCTTCATCACCTTTCCGACTAGCAAAGCACTCAGTACGGTGCCTTCCCGGATCCCCTGTAATTCCCCCAGAAACACAAGCGATAAGATTATCCCCAATCCTACAACTGCACAGTCGGTAACTATCTTAACCTCGTGAAACTGCATTTTTTTAAAGATCTTCTGTGACATTGCTTTGGTCAGCCCCTCCATCGGCATATTCATCAGATTGACGCTAAGATATAAAAACACGCCGATGGAAACCAAAACAATACTGACCGCCAGCATCACAAGCCGCCCGGCATATGTCGGCAAAGCAAAATCTCCCAACACCCATTTTGACAGGTCAACAAAATATCCGAAGGCTGTAGAGCATAAAATCTGGAACAGGCTGAACCACTGAAACTCTTTTCGGAGTATGATTGCCTGAGCTAATATGTAAACCAGAAAAACAACAATAACGCAGTAACCCAGTTCTTCCCCGGAGATCAAGCTGATTACATAAGGCAAAGAATTTACCGGTGAGACACCGAGGTTGGAATTAACCGAAACCGCTACCCCAAATGCCAGTACCCACAGCCCCAGTGTATAAACGAAAATGCGCCGAACAAACTTGTTCACTTATCCCCCTCACTTCCTTCTGAATGTAATGATCCAAAACAACACATTGCAATTACACTTTTAGTCATTTTGCATAATATTTATTTGATTTTTAATAATAAATTGTATCTTTAGTTTAACATGTTTCCTTCTTCTTGAGAAATTCATAATCATCATTACAGTAATTACATTTTTTCTTCTAACGACTTTTTCCCAAGATTATGGTATGATTATTATAACTTTACGTGAATAATGAATAAATTCGGTCAGGAGGTTTTACGTGAATCTTTTTCAACTGGAATATTTTATTACTCTTGCTGAAACACTGAGTTATACCAAGGCCTCACAAAGGCTGCACATCTCCCAGCCTACCTTAAGCAAGCTGATCATCAATCTCGAGCACTCCATCGGATCACAGCTTTTTATCCGCAGCAAACGGGATGTTAAGTTAACTTCAACCGGGAAAGTATTTTATCATGAAATAAAAAAAACGCTGAATTCTTATGAATCAGCCGTTCAGAAAGTAAAAGATATGGAAAGCGGAACCACCGGAATTATCAATGTGGGGCTACTTGGTACTGCTTTAGTTCACCATTTTCCCCGGATCATGAAATTATATCACAGCCGCTATCCGACGATCATGGTGAATCCACTTGATTATACTTATAACAAAATTATTGAAACACTGAATTCCGGCGAGATCGATGTTGCTCTCCTGCCAGACTTTGAAATCGGCAAGCCTCCGCAAATCCTGAAAAAAAACGTATTTACCGATTACATGTGCGTAGTTACCCACCAGGACCACAAATTTTCCAATTTGAAATCCGTTTCCATGGCAATGATCAAAGACGAGCCCCTGATCAATATGGACCCACGCTTTTCCCGCACCGACCACAACCTGATCAATCATATCTACCAGCAGGAAGGTTATTTCCCCAATACGGTTTATGAAGCCAGTTCACTGCTTAGCATGATGCTGATGGTCGACTGCCAGATCGGGGTCACGGTCCTGGCGAGCCACATGCGTCAGTTTGCCAACGATACCCTGCGGTTTATTCCGATCACCGGCTTCGAAGAATACTTCCGGGTTGCATGTATCTATAAAAGCGTGGCCAACGATTATATCAATACGCTGCTGGGCGTAATTGATGAATACTCGGAGAATAACCGGGGCACCCCCGGCCCCTAGTACATCGTTTCACGTGCCCACGGTGCAAGCAAGGCCGGAAGGCACATACCGGCCCGGTTGGACATGGGCTATTCCAGGGGGGGGTGCGGAAAACCCCCCGGTGGCAGATTTGGAAATCAAAGAAATGGTGGTGATGAAAATGAATGATAAAATATTGCTTGTCGACGATGAAAAGGATATTACTGACCTATTGGAAAAAATATTGCAACAGGAAGGCTTTCATCATATCTTAAAAGCAGCGTCAGGTGAGCAGGCTATCGAACTTTGCCGCAGTGAGAAGCCAGACGCTATCGTTATGGATATAATGATGCCCGGAATAGATGGGATAGAAGCGTGTAAAAAGATACGTGAGTTTTCCTATTGCCCAATTTTGTTTTTATCGTCAAAAGGCGATGATATAGATAAAATTTTAGGTTTGAGTGCCGGCGGCGATGATTATGTTGCAAAACCATTTAGTCTAAAGGAGGTTGCCTTTCGCGTAAAAGCACAGTTGCGGCGTAAGTCTTATGGGCAGCAGGGCACCTATCCGAGGGCGGCAATCGAGATTGGCAGCCTTCATATTGATACCGAAAGCCAGAGGGTATACAAAGCAAATAAAGAGGTGGGTTTGACTGCCCGCGAATACCAGTTAATAGAATTTATGGCCCGTAACGCGGGGAAAATTATCAGCAAGGAACGCATATATGAACAAGTATGGGGTGAAAACGCAACCGGCGTGGATAACACGATGATGGTCCATATGCGGCATTTGCGTGAAAAATTAGAAGACGACCCCTCTAACCCACGGATAATTATCACAATAAAGGGATTGGGCTACAAGCTGGAGCGGATATAAAGCCATGAAGAAACCGAGTTACAAATCCGCCCTCATTCTATATAGTGCCATGTTTGTTTTCTCTACTTTGATTATCATCGTTGGGGTTATACTTATGCTGGGTATCATCACTTCTAACGACCCCAACGGAAATAAAGTGAAAAGCAACTGGCCGCTTGAATATACGAATAATTTTGCTGAGTATATAGACCTTTCCGCTGATACACCGTTTGTTACCCAAGATGGAATTTTGTCGCTAAACAATAATCGTTTGTGGCTGCAGATACTTGATGGAAGCGGCTATCAGGTATACGCGCACAATACCGCAAGCACACAGCCGAACCATTACGCCCCTATTGATTTTTTGGCGCTTTATCAAATCGGAGGAAAGCCGGGTGGAACAGTTTGTGCCGGCACGGTAAAATCAAGTGCCGGGCAATGGACATATGTCATCGGTTTCCCTATGGACATTGAAAAGGTAACTATGTACCTTAACGGGGAAAGCTTTACTGGCGGCAGGTCAATCATAATAATGTTAATGTCCTCCGCTGTACTGATAATGCTCGTTAGTGGCGCTATATTCAGCGTTTGGATTATACGGCATATGCGTAAAATGACGCAGGCTATCGGGCAAATATCTTATCGGCTTTATGAACCGATAAAAAACAACGGCCCCTTTGGGGAGATATATGGCAGTCTAAATGATATGAGCCGCGAATTGCTTGCAAGCGACGAGGCGTTGGCGTGTAACGAAGCAATGCGGGAGGAATGGATCACAAATATCACCCACGACTTGAAGACACCGCTCTCGCCTATAAAAGGGTATGCGGAGTTACTGGCAGATCCGGCTTATCCCATACCTGACGAGAGCCGCATACAGTATGCCCGTACTATTTTAAAAAATACGGAATATGCCGAAAAACTGGTAAATGATTTGAAGCTGACTTATCAGCTAAAAAACAATATGCTGCCGCTTGATCGAAAGCAGGGTAATTTGGTGAGATTTTTAAGGGAAGCCGTTATAGAAATTCTTAACCATCCCGCCTATTCCGGCAGAATAATACTCTTTGACAGCGAACTGGATGAAATTATTTTTTGCTTTGATGAAACACTGCTTACAAGGGCGCTAAACAATCTGATTTTCAACGCGCTGCTACACAATCCGAAAAATACAGAAGTCCATATTTCCCTACATGAAAACGAACATATTACAATAGCAGTTGATGATAACGGCAAGGGCATGAGCACGGAAGAGGCAGAAAAACTGTTCAAACGATATTACAGGGGAACCAACACGGAGGCCGGCACTGAAGGGACGGGGCTGGGTATGGCAATCTCGCAACAGGTTATTGAGTTGCACGGCGGTAATATTACTGTCAAAAGCGAACTGGGAAAAGGGACATGTATTGAAATAACCCTGCCCCGCATAAATTAAGGTTAAAATAAGGTTATCAGAAAGGCTGGTTAAGGTTGTTGGCTTATTATTTAAGCCAACAGCCTATTTTGTTTTCCGGAGCATGCCAAAACAAAACCCTGCTTGCCGTAGCTTAGGTTAGCGGCCATGAAATCGCCGGCATTGAAGTTTTGGGACATAAGGCTACTTACATGAAACAGGCTGAAATGATTGCCAATGCCGTACTTGCCGGGCAACCGCTTAAGGCCGGGGCGGCCTCCGGCGCTACCCTTACAAGCAATATGGTGCTAAAAACAACTGAAGATGCTCTGAAACAAGGTTCAGAGTGACTATTGGAAAGCAGGTGATACCTTGAAAATTATACTGAAATATATCCTGAACAGTTTAAAAGAAAGGAAGCTGCGGACAGTGGTAATGCTGCTTTCGGTTACCTTATCCACAACGCTTCTTTTTGTATCGTTTGGGATTGGCGCGTCTTATGAAAGTGCACAACGAAAAATGGCAATTGGTTACGCCGGGGAAGCACGTATCACCATAACAAGCACAGATAAAACCGCAATGGTTTCAAAATTTGAAATCCCGTATGCTGCGGGCGTACGGGATATTGCGGGGCTGCTTACAGCTAACGGGCTTTTCGCCGAAAACGGGTACTTTGAAAACTTTGACATTCTGTCCGCTGATTTAGCTGACCTTGATGCTATCAACGCACCACGTGTCCAAAGCGGCGGTTTGTCCGGCTTCACAGGATATAAGATAGCTAT
>JAITVM010000239.1 GCA_031285815.1 Clostridiales bacterium
TTACGCCGTGAGCTTATATCTAATATATCCCACGATTTGCGTACGCCGCTTACATTAATAACCGGCTACGCGGAGGTTATGCGGGACCTGCCGGAAGAAAACAACCCGGAAAACGCCCAGGTTATTATTGATGAATCGAAAAGGCTGACCTCGTTAGTTAAAGATATTTTGGATTTATCAAAATTACAGCAGGGGCAGGATAAGCTTAATTTAGAGCGTATAAATTTAACCCAAGAAATAAAACAGGTTATAAACCGTTTTGCGGAATTTAAAAAAGCTAATGGCTATTCGATTGAGTTTATATTTAATGAAGATGTTTTTGTGGAGGCCGACCCGTTGCGTATCTCCCAAGCGTTTTATAATTTAATGATAAACGCCATAAATTATACGGGCGAAGACAAAAAAATAATAGTACGGCAGAATTTAGGCGGCGGAAATGTTAAAATAGAAGTGGCAGATACGGGCGAAGGCGTAGGCGAAGAAGAGCTCACGCATATTTGGGAGCGCTATTATTCCGCAAAAACCAACCATGTTAGGGCGGTGGCAGGTTCAGGCATTGGGCTGTCGATTGTTAAATCTATTATAGAAAACCATGGCGGTGCCTATGGCGTTGTATCTAAAAAAGGCGAGGGTGCATGCTTTTGGTTTAGCCTTAAATGCGCCGAATAAAGATATAAAGGTGAAATTATGGATTTTTTGTTAGTATCGCTTAACGCTAAATATATCCATTCATGTTTAGCACTCTATTCGCTAAAATCATATATAAATGATGAAAACGCAAATATTATAATAAAAGAATATACGATCAATAATACTATAGAATCTATTGTGGCGGACATTTACCGCACGAAAATAAAAATTGTATGCTTTTCGCTTTATATCTGGAATATTGAACAGAGCCTTGATGTAATAAATATGTTAAAAAAGGCCGCCCCGGAAATTTCTATTATAGCCGGCGGCCCCGAGGCTGATGGCGTAATTGGTAGCCCCAATATAGATATAGCGGTGTTGGGCGAGGGCGAAATAACTTTTAGCAGGCTGGTGTCTTATTTCCTTTATGGGCAATTAAGCCTACAAAGCATTAAGGGGGCCAGCTATAAACAAGGTGGGCAGGTTTTTATAAACGAAGGGGCGGATGCTGTTGCTTTAGATGATATCCCCTTTGTTTATAAAAGCCTTTTGGGGTTTGAAGACAGGATTATTTATTATGAAGCAAGCAGGGGCTGCCCTTTTAACTGCCAATATTGTTTGTCCTCCGCAATGCCGGGGGTAAGGTATTTATCACTGGGGCGCGTTTTCAGTGATTTATCTTTTTTTCTTGATAATACAGTTAAGCAAGTAAAATTTGTTGACCGGACATTTAATTCTAACCCTGATCTTGCATATAAAATATGGGGGTTTCTGATAGAAAATGATAATGGGCACACTAATTTTCATTTTGAAGTGGCGGCGGATTTATTGACAGAAAAGCAGCTATGCCTTTTAAAAAAAGCAAGGAAAGGCTTGTTCCAGTTCGAAGCGGGGGTACAGTCTACAAATAAAGAAACCCTTGAAGCAATTAAACGGAAAACCGATTTAAATAAATTATTTGATAATGTAAGGAAGTTAAAATCATATGGGAATATCCATCAGCATTTAGATTTGATAGCGGGGCTACCCTATGAAAATTTTGCGTCATTTAAAAAATCCTTTAATGATGTGGCAGCCCTGAGGCCTGGGCAGCTGCAGCTGGGCTTCCTTAAAGTTTTAAAAGGGGCAGGCATTATAGGTTCCGGTTTTGAAATTGTGTATAATGAAAAGGCGCCATATGAAGTTATATTTACTAAATGGCTTAGTTATGATGATATACTGGCCCTTAAAATGATTGAAGAAGCCGTAGAATTGTTTTATAATAGTAATAGGTTTGAAAATTCTCTAAATTATATCATTAAATTTTTTGATACCCCATTTGATTTTTTTTATCAGCTAGGCCAATACTGGCTAAATAACTCCTTTAATTTAAAAAAACATAACAAGCTTTTTATGAACACAGCCCTTTTTGAGTTTGGGGAAACGGTTAGTGGTTTAGATATGGGGCTTTTCAAAGATTTAATTAAATTTGATATACTGCTTAACGAAAACATAAAAAGTTTTCCGGATTTATTTTTGAACCCGCTGGGCCGCGAAGAAAAAGCTGCGGCCAGTAAACTGAAAAGGATTCATGGGCAATGCAATATTGAAAAGTTTGAATACAATGTTTTGGGTAGCTATGAAAAGTTGGCGTCTTATATTTTGTTTACTTATGGTGGGGAAAATATTGCGTTTGATATAACGGCCCAATTTGTTTCTATGGTGGGGAATTAATTATGACAAAAAGAGATAAGGTAAAACGTGTCCTTAGTTTGCTGGATGAGAATTACCCTACAGAAGATAAATGCTATTTAAACCACGATAACGCCTGGCAGCTTCTGGTTGCCACAATATTAAGCGCCCAGTGCACAGATGACAGGGTTAATATGCTGACAAAAGATTTATTTAAAAAATACCGGTCGGTTGGCGATTTGGCATCGGCTGATTTAGAAACGCTTATGCTTGATATACGCCCGGCTGGTTTTTACCGTAATAAGGCTAAAAATATTATCAGCTGCTTTCAAAAAATCAAATCGGATTTTAATAGCGCAATCCCATCAGATATAGAAGAGTTAACTTCGCTGGCTGGGGTTGGCAGGAAAACGGCTAACGTTATACGCGGGCATATTTTTAATATCCCGAGTATTGTAGTTGATACGCATGTAAAACGGGTATCTAATAAACTGGGGCTTGTTAGTTCCCAAGACCCAGAAAAAATTGAATTTGAATTAATGGGCATACTGCCAAAAAGGCATTGGGTTAGATATAATACACAGGTTATAGCGCATGGCAGAAAAATTTGTACGGCGCGTAGCCCGAAATGTGAAATTTGTTTTTTTAATGGGCTTTGTAGCGCGTACAATATGAAATAACATTTATGGAAGGGGCATTTATTTATGGAACAGAACGGGATAATGAAAGATTTTGAAATGGGGCAGGCCGGAAACGGGGCACCAATAATGGAAATCGACCCATACGGCAATTCTCCTATTGTGCCGTCAAACCCGGAAACACAAGTAGTACAGCCGGAAGCAGAAAAAAAGGATAGCCTGTCTTTAGAAGTTTTATCACCGGAAGAGCGCCAGCTTATAGAAAATATTGTTTCTAAAATTGATTTGTCAACCTCTGATGGGGTCATAAATTACGGCGTGGGCACACAATCAAAAATAGCGGAATTTTGTGACCAGATTTTAAATTCGATCAAAGTTAACAAGCTTGATTCTGAAGTGGCAAATTCTTTGGTTGACCTTACCTCTGAAATTAAAAATTTTGATTTTGAAGACGATGGCGATTCTAAACCGGGCTTTTTATCCAATTTATTTAGCGGTTTTAATTCCGGTGCGAAAAAAGCTTCTGAAGGCGCTTCTAATTTAGGTAAGCAAATTAAAAACCAAATTATTTTATCAAAAAAAGAAGCGGAAAAAATGCTCATGAAATATGAGTCCGTTGAAAAGACTATTGATGTAATTATTGATAGGCTTGAGAAATCTAAAAATGAAATGCTTAAAAATATTAATATAATGGATTCCATGTATAATACAAATGTGCAGTACTACAAAGAATTAACATATATCCTAATCGCGGCAAAAGAAAAATTGAAATCTTACAAAGAAGAGGTTAATAAGCAAAAAGAGGTTGCCGTTTCTTCTAACGACCAAATGGAAATCCAGAAATATAACGAGATGAACGATATCCAAGTTAAATTTGAACGGAAGATAGACGATTTGTTACGCACCAGGCTGGTCAGTATACAGAACGCGCCTCAAATTAGGCTTGTACAACAAGGCAGCGAGCAGCTTGTGTATCAAATCCAAAATTCCATTTTTACCGCAATACCGGTCTGGAAGAGCCAAATGGTAATTAATTTAGGCATAGCCAATAATAAAACTGCCCTAGGTTTACAAAAACATATAACAGACACAACAAATGAATTATTGCAGCGCAATAGCGAGCTTTTAAAACAAGGCGCCTTAGAGATTGCGGAAGAGGGCGAGCGTGGCATAGTCAGCCTGGAAACTTTGCAAATAACAAACGCCAACCTTATAGAAACAATTAATGGGGTTATGGATATTCAAAAACGCGGTAAAGAGCAAAGGGCTTTGGCGGAAGTTGAGATTAAAAAATTAGAAGAGCAGGTTAAACAGACTTTACTTCAAGCCCAAAACTAGGTTAGGCCATCAACAAAAAATGCGGGTACGTTATGTATCCGCTTTTTGAACTTTTTGTATCAAAAAAATTTCTGGCTAATGGGGGAAGGCAAAATGGGCTTTGAAAGTAAGGTTGAAGAAGCGGTAGCTTGTTTTAACGGAGGGTGTAACTGTTCACAGGCGGTATTTACTACATATTGTGAAGAATTTGGTTTAGATAAGGCCATGGGGCTGAAAATAGCGTCTGGCTTAGGCGGCGGCATGGGTAGGCTACAGGAAACTTGTGGGGCTGTGTCCGGCGCTTATTTGCTTATTGGGATGAAGCATGGCCAATATGCGCATTTAGATAAAGAGGCTAAAGATAAAACATATGGGCTGGTCCGTGAATTTGCTAAACGTTTTAAAAGCAGGAACAAGGTTACAAGCTGCAGGGAGATATTAGGTTTCGATTTAATGGATAGCAGCTTCCCAAATGCGCATGATAAAGTTAAAGGCACTTGTCCTAAAATGGTTAGGGACGCCGCTGAGATAGTAGAAGAAATGTTGTTTTCGGATAATTAATAATTTAGGGGGTTATTAAATGGGCTGTGAAAATGTAAATGGTTGCCCCTGCCCAAAAAAATTATGTGCCAATAACGGCAAATGCTGTGCCTGTATAGTAAAACATAGGGAGGCAGATAGCCTGCCGTTTTGCATGTTCCAAGATAATGGCGGGGATAAAAGTACCGGGAATTATTATAGAAAGCTTAAAGCGCGGTTTGAACCTAAATAAAATAATAATTTAATGGGCCACGCAAAAATTTCCAGAGGGCGCTGAAAACCGGCACATTTCCGTTAACCTCCCGGAAATGTGCCGGTTTGATTTTGCAATAAATTACTCAGGTTCAGGAACCGGGGTTTTGAATAAGGGCCACTGCTTCCCGCCAGTTTTTTAATTTATTATGGCGTGTTTCAGTTGCCATCGCGGGGCTGTAGCAAGTTCTTTCTGTGGATGAAAATAGTTCTTCCATATTGTAGGACCCCAGGGATATGCCAGCAAGGTAGGCCGCCCCCATCGCTGAAAGCTCATCTTCACGCCTTGCAGTTATAGCAACTTTTGAAATATCACTCTGGAACTGCATCAGGTAACTGTCTTTGGTAGGGCCGCCGTCCACGCGGATTTGCTCTATTGCCAAACCGCTGTCAGCTTTCATTGCCTGGATCACGTCATTAATCTGAAAGGCTATGCACTCTTCCGCGGCCTTGATTAACTCATTACGCCCGGTAGAGCGTGTCATGCCACAGATAAGGGCTTTTGCGCTTTCGTTCCAATATGGTGCGCCAAGGCCTGAAAATGCCGGTACCAATATAGTGGTATCATCTGGATTTGCTGCTGCCACCGCTGCCTGAATTTCTTTTGGGGAATCAATTAGGCCTATTTCCTCTTGAAGCCAGGTGATTACTGCGCCGGTATAATTTATATTGCCCTCCAGCACATAATCGGCCTTGCCGCCTATGCCCCAGGCCAGGGAAGTGGCGAGGCCGTTTTTGCTTGCCACAAATTTTCCCCCTATGTTCATCATTATAGAAGAACCTGTGCCATAGGTGGCTTTTATCATGCCTGGGCTATGGCAGCCCTGCCCGAAAAGGGCCGCATG
>JAITVM010000246.1 GCA_031285815.1 Clostridiales bacterium
AAATGAGGCCACACTCATAAACAGCCGTTTAGAAGAAAGCGGTGTAGCCCCGGCTGCTAAGGCAGAAGCTGCAGAGGCAAGCGTTGCATACGATTCTGCCAGCGGCGGCGGCTATTCAGAAACAAATACCCAAGTTTCCGGTGTAGATGAAGCCGATATTGTTAAAACAGATGGCGAATATATTTATTATATAGCGAACAGCAACGTTTATATTGTGGATGCCAAAGACCCATCTAAATTAATTATGTCTGAGAAATTGAACTTCCAGCAAGATATTATTGACTCTAAAACCAATATGTCGGGTTCAGGCTTCAACCCTTCTGAAATGTATATAGATAAAAATACATTAACAATAATTGGCTCCTTCTATGAGTTTCAAGATGTTGTACCTATGCCAATGCCAAAAATGATGGTCGCAAACCCATTTAGCAATAAAGTAAAAGTAATGGTTTATGATATTTCTAATAAATCAAATATCACTAAAACAAAAGATTTCTATATAGACGGCAACTATTCATCGTCGAGAAAAATTAACAACAACCTATACCTTATATCAAATAACTATATTTATGATAGGGTAGGCGATGGGCCTATTATTTTGCCAAGCTCATTTGACTCGGCAGACGGCCAAAAAACTGAACTAGATTATAATAGGATGTATTACCCCCCTGAAGTAAATACATCAAACCTATTAAGCATAACATCAATAGATGTTAACAACCCAAGCGAAAACGCTTCGATCCAAACGTTTTTAGGTTCTTCCGAGAATGTATACTGCTCAAACGAAAACCTTTATATAGCAGTTTCAGAATACCCTACAGAAAACAGCCAGCAAACTAAGATATTTAAGTTCGCTTTAAATAATGGCAATGTTACCTTAGCGGGCCAAGGCAGTGTAGAGGGCCGTGTATTAAACCAATTCTCTATGGACGAATATGATAATTATTTCAGGATTGCAACTACTAACGACAACTGGACAGATTCTACCAATAATTCGGAAAATAATATTTTTATATTGAACCAGGGTTTGGAAGTAACAGGCAAGCTGACAGGCCTAGCTAAAGGTGAACAAATAAAATCCGCAAGGTTTATGGGCGATAAAATTTACCTTGTAACATTTGAAACCGTTGACCCATTATTCGTTATTGATGCGTCGGACCCAACAAACCCTACAGTCTTGGGCGAATTAAAAATACCAGGCTACAGCACTTACTTGCACCCATACGATGAGGGGCATTTAATTGGCTTTGGGTTTGACACAAAGGTTGAAACCTACCAAGGTAATGAAATAGTAAGGAACACAGGGCTTAAGATGTCTTTATATGATGTTTCGGACATCAATAACCCAAAAGAATTATTTAGCGAAATAATCGGCGACGAGGGGACTTATTCCGAGATCCTCCATAACCATAAATCGCTTATGTTCGATAAGCAAAGGGGCCTTATAGCTTTCCCTATAACAGTGGTTAAACAAAGGGAAGAGGTAATTGATGGCGCCACATATTTTGGCAACTATCAATTTAACGGGGCACTCGTTTATAATATAAGCTTACAAGGCTTTAGCCTAAAGAGCCAGATATCCCATGTTCAAAAAGCTAGCGACTATGATTATAGCATTAACCGGATTATTTATATTGATAATAGTTTATTCACATTATCCCCCGGTAAAATATTAGCTTCTGACTTGAACAGCGGCAATGAATTATCTAGCTTAACAATCGGAATCCAATAAACCTAATAATTTAGAAAACCATAGCCATGGCCTTATATTTAACCACGGCTGTGGTTTTTTTACTTGCCGCCCGATATATTATTTCAGCTTGTTATTAAGTATCACCATATGGATATGGTCTTCCCAAACATTATTTATTTTCAAATATTTTTTTGACAAGCCTTCATAAACAAACCCGGCTTTCCTTGCCGCCATTAGAGAAGGCCTATTCCGTGGCATAATATTTGCTTCAAGCCTATGCAGCATCAGCGTATCAAAAGAAATAGAAATTAGTTTTTTAAGCGCTTCGGTCATAAAGCCTTTATTAACCTCGTCTTTATCTAAGCGGTAGCCCACAAAAGCACTCAAAAAAACCCCCCATATAATATTATTAAGTGCAACGCTGCCTATAACCCTGTTGCCCTTAAAAATCCAAAATTTAACTGCCTGCTTGTTTTCCATGCAATACCTATCATATTCTACTAAATCCCTGCAGAACTTCAGGCTATAAAAACCCTCATCCCTAGCCGGTTCAAATTTTTCTAAAAACTCCCTGTTCCTAACAAAATAATCATGTATCAGCGTAGCGTCAGATAAATCCGCAGCTTTTAAAACCAAACGATCTGTCCTATATAAATTCTCCATACGAAACCCTTTCAAAATAAAAATATATCAACCTATTTGTTTGCAAACATTTTGTTTACAGATATTTTGTATATTAGAAAAGATATGCTATTATAACAAAAATAAAAAGTTATCTCAATAATTGTTAAAATTCATTTTTTTTTTTAAGAAAGCTGTTATAATGTAGTTACACAAGAAGTATAATACCTATTTATGGCTGTATATATAACGGGGGGGCTGCATTTGTCAAATCACATAGATTTAGTCAGGTTATTAATAGATGATTCAAAAAATGATAATTTAATTGAGGATATGCATTTACTTGACAACATTATCTTCAAAGATATCTATAGCCTGATTTCTCAAAAAACACCACCGAATTTTCCGGCACACCATTATAACCTAAAAGAAAGCCTCAAGTCCTTTACAGACAAGCTAATTTACAAGCAATTGGCTAAACGGCGCACAGTATCGCTTGGTGGCTCCTTCAGCAGCGGTAAATCAAGCTTTGTAAATTCAATTTTAAATATAAACATGCTGCCGGAGGGCATAAGCCCAACTACCGCTGTACCAACATATATTTTAAAAGCAGGGGACACAAATATTTTTGTAGTAAACAATTATCAAAACGACTATAAGATAAATTTTACTGAGCTTAAGAATATCTCATATAGCTATAGCCCAGAGGCGGAACATATAAAAATTAGCCACCTCATTAAAAATATTATTATAGAGACACAAAAATTCCCATTTGACAACCTTGTTTTTCTGGATACCCCAGGCTACACCAAATCTGAGGTTTATGACTCCGGAGAGAGCGACGAAGCTAGGGCTATGTTTTACTATAATTCAAGCGACTATATTTTTTGGTTTGTCCCTTCAGACGTTGGCACTATTACAGAAGGCGACCTTGAAGTTTTGCAAAAAATAAAAAAAGGCATACCAAAATTAATTATCATTAATAAGGCTGATAAGCTGACCCCTGAAGACCTACAAAAGGTAACCGGCCAAATTAAAGCCAGCCTTGAAGCCAGGGCAATTTCATATACTGATATATTTACATTTAGCAAAAGGATGCCCAGCTCCTTTGATAAACAAAAAATATTAGATTTTCTTGATACTATCGATACCCCAAAAGAGCCACACAGTATACTAGACGGGTTCAACGATTTTTTTGACACGGTTTTAGCCCACTATAGTAAATTAATTATAGATGAAAGCCGCCGCCTCTTCAGGCTCAACCATGCCGCTACATTTATTGAAGATGCCCACGCATTAAACTCTATTTTAATACTTACAGATGAGGTTAAGGAAAATATAATGTCCCTTAAAACGCTTGTAGGTAAACTAAACGCGCTCAGGGTAAAACTATTTATAACGCTAAGGGACACTGCATTAAAATTTGGCGTAGAAGCCCCGGATAACTTTGATGAATATATTACTAATAACACCAAGGACTTCCTTACAAAAGTATACGCGTATAATGGCACAACCCTTGTTAACCGCAACTTTGAATATAACCGTAAGGTAACCCGGATGATAAAGGGCCTTGATAAAATTATGTTTACAGAATCATTTAACAAAACAATTTTTGAGTTTAATGATACAATTCATAAATATTTGGGCACATATAAAGGTGCCCCTGAAAAACTATTGTTTTCTAAAATAAACTATTTGGCACTTTGTTCGAAGGGTATAAATACTTACCTGGGGGACTTAACAGTACACAGAAAGGGCTGATTTTTTTGGACTACCTTAATATAGCTAACCACCTGCTTAAGGACTTAAAAGACGAAGAAGTAAATGCTTACCCTATAAAACGCCACCCGCTTGAAAACTACGATATTGATATACAAGAAATGTATATCTGCCTTTTATGTATACTAACCAATATCAATAATAACGTAAACTTAAACCAGCAAAACTTTTTAAAACGCATACTAATTGGCATAAATAACAGCGTGGGGTTAATAGAGTTTTATAAAAAAGCATCTGCCCTGCCCCAAGATTTTATACCGGAACTGGCAAAAAAATTTACTGAAATAGATTTAAAGTATTCTTTAATAACAGATATGCTAATAATTTTGGGCATAGCAGATAGCAACGATGAAATGCAGGTCGAGCTTATTTCAGAAATATCCCTAGTATTAAAATTTGACCTGCAGTCAATGGGCCGTTGCACCCAAATAGCCAAGAGCATACTTGAACAAGATGAACGTATAATTTTAAATTTAGCCGAATACCCAAACAACCTTCTGAACAACTTTATTTGTTATATTACCGAATACTATAGCGGGCTTATTTCTTTTAATGATACGCTTATTTATGGCGTAACCAGGCAGGGGGGCAAGCTTTCGTTTTCATCCTTGTTGAAACATGATGAAGG
>JAITVM010000007.1 GCA_031285815.1 Clostridiales bacterium
AAATTAACTTCGCCTAGCTCCATTACAAGCGAAAGAAGCTTATCCGAATCCGTTTCTTCACCAACGGCAACAAGCCCCTTGTAAAAGAAATTATTAACGGTTTCATCCATCATCCCCAAAATATATGCATGGTGCGCATAAGCAGCCATGCCACGCAGCCCAAACAATATTAAAGATTTTAATGAACGTATGTCTTCATTTCCTGACCAAAGCTTATCCATATCGTAGCCGCTATATGGCTGGCTACCGCTTGGATATTTTGATTTCTCCGCTTTTATTGCCTCTATTTGCCCATTAAGGGCCTCATCATTAAAATTTACATTTGTCACTGTAGTAAAAAGTGCATCAATAACCACTTTATGTGTATCTTTAGCCGGGTTATTCCCTATAGCCGCCTTTGCAAGGCCAATAAGCTCGCCAGTCAGCCCATCTTGAAGGTTAGCGGTGCCCGCCTTTTTGCCGCATACCCCATTAGTTGTGCAGCCTGTACCTTTGGCAGTCTGCTCACATTGAAAACAAAACATCGACATTATGTATTTCCTCCTCAAAAAAATTTATTAATCTTCCAATACCTTTCCATCAGTAGAGATGGTCACTATTTGCCACGGTATAAGCTTCCCGCAATTTTGTAGGGCAGTTCTAACTGCATTTTCAATGCCCCCACAACATGGTACTTCCATCCTGACTACTGTTACAGATTTTATATTGTTCTGCTTTAAAATCTCTGTAAGTTTTTCAGGGTAATCATTATCGTCAAGTTTTGGGCACCCAATGAGCGTAACCCTATTTTTTATAAACCTTTCATGAAAACCGCCATAGGCATACGCAGAACAATCAGCGGCTACAAGTAAATTAGAGTTTTCAAAATATGAGGCATTAACCGGTACAAGTTTGATTTGAACTGGCCATTGGCTAAGTTGTGATTCTGTTGCCGGGGGCTGTACTAACCCGGCCGCCGCCCGTGTTATTAATTTTGACTCTGTACCTGGGCACCCACAAGCCAGTGGCTCCTGGTTATCATCTAAACCCTTGGCTGCTTTAGGCATAGGCCTTATTAGCTTTGCCTTTGTACCCGGGCACCCACACTCAGCCCCGCCCTTATTTTCCATATTGGCTTTTACGGCATTTTCATCAAACACGCCTGCTTCCCTCTCTTCAAAGCTGATAGCCGCAACCGGGCAAACCGGCAAGCAGTTGCCTAAACCATCGCAATAATCATCGCGCATGAGCTTTGCTTTTCCATCTACTAAAGCAATTGCGCCCTCATGGCAGGCTGTAACACAAAGGCCGCACCCATTACATTTATCTTCATCAATTTTAATTATCTTTCTGACCACACCCTAATCCCCTTTCCTTGACTTAATGAAAATAGTATACTACAATAAAAACAATGTGTCTGTTGTATATCCAACAAAGTAGGTGGTTTTTTGAAAAAAATATTTGACGCAGTAAAAAGCAGCCCCTTATTTCAAGGGATTGCTTTTAGCAATTTTGAACATATGCTAAATTGTTTGTCATCGGAGTCGTCATCTTACAAAAAAGATGATGTAATAGTTATGTCTGGCGATACAATAAATTTTGTAGGGGTTATTTTATCCGGGGGCGTAAAAATAATAAAAGAAGATATTAACGGAAGGGCGGCCATATTAACAGAGCTTGGAACCTCTGATATATTTGGCGAAGTTTTTGCCTGCGCAAATATATCCCAAAGCCCCGTAACTATATACGCTTCTTTGGATTCGGAAATTTTATTCATTGATTATAAAAAAATCGTAACAACATGCCCTTCAGCATGCCCGTTTCACACTAGGCTTATTGAAAACATGTTAAAGCTAATGGCATATAAAACTTTGGCCCTTAACCAAAAAATCGAAACCCTCTCAAAACGTACAACCAGGGAAAAATTGCTGAGCTTCTTTGATAGCCAGCGCGGCCCTGCCAAAAAGTTTACAATCCCATATAACAGGGAAGAATTAGCCCATTATCTTTGTGTTGACCGAAGCGCTATGTCTAATGAGTTATGTAAGATGCGTGACGAAGGGCTAATTGCATTTAAAAAAAATACTTTTGAATTACTAAAATAAAACAAAGTTTAAGCAGGCATATAACCAAACTTCCCCATCTAAAGCAATATCCGGCATGGTTAAGCCACTATGCCGGATATTAATTATATTTTATAATTATTTATTTTTATAGTTATGGGTCCTATAATTTACCTTTTATAACCTCTAGGGCTTTTTGTAATTGTACATCTTCTTCTAAAGTCAATTCCTGAATCCTGGCTGACATTTTTTCATCCATCCCGACAGGGTAGTCTGGCTCAATGCCAACCCCATCTATACATGTGCCCGAAGGGGTATAGTATTTAGCAATTGTAACTTTAACAGCTGAGCCATCAGTTAATGGGAATACAGATTGGACAACACCCTTCCCATATGTTTTTTCCCCAACTAAAACACCGCTATCTGTATCTTTAATTGCACCAGCCAAAACCTCTGATGCCGATGCGCTGCTTCCATTTACAATAACAACTATAGGTATGCCTATCCCTGCACCAGTTGAATTATAATCTTTCCTGTTCCCGTTTTTATCTTCCGTATAAACAGTAGTACATTCTGGCACTATTGTGTCCGCTATTTTAGTAACAACATCTAAAAGCCCGCCGGGGTTATTCCTAAGGTCAATTATCATACCGTTCATGCCTTGTGCTTTTAAATCTGCTAGTGCGGCATTATACTGTTCAAGGGTAATTTCATCAAAAGCCGTTATCCTTAGGTAACCTACGCCGTTTTCCATCATTTCATGCGAGACTGTTGGGAGTTCAATTACTTCCCTGACTAATTCTACGTCAAACATTCTGCCTTCTGATTCGCGCAACACAGATAATTTAACACTTGTGCCTTCTTTCCCTTTAAGTTTATTTACAACGCCTTGCAAATTATCCCCTGTCACATCTTCCCCATTAACTTTTATAATTTTATCACCCGGCAAAAGCCCAGCTTTTGAACCCGGGAACCCTTCGTAAGCTAAGTCAACAACCACCCTGTTATCTTTTGTGTCGACTGTTATGCCAACACCAATGCCTGCAAAAACACCTTTTGACTTCTCGCTAAAATCTTTATATGTAGATTTATCCATATAAGATGTGTAAGGGTCACCTATTCCATAAACCAGCCCTAAATACATCGATTCATCTAATTTTTCATCGTTTACTTCATTAACATAATTTTTTTCGAGTATAGTTTTTATAACGTTGACTTTTGTTGCAAAGTCAATGTCCCCTTTCGATATAAGTGTCGTATATAAAGTATTCACTATAAGCAAAACAGCGACACCTGTTACTATCCCGCTTAAAAAAATCTTTTTGTTCATTTTCACACTCCCTCTAAATAACATTATATATAATATTATTAACCCTATACAACTATTATACCTGTATATACAAATTGGTTTAAACTTTGAAATATAAGCTTATCTACATACTATACTATCATTATTACAAACAAAATACATCTTGGCAATAGAAAGCCGCCCCCTTAATAAAAAAACCGGGGTACAGAATCTGAAGCCCCGGTTTTTTTATTATTTAGTTCTTATTGGTTTTCGTTTTCAATGAGTAATTTAACTGCATCAACTACAACTTTTATAGCAAGTGAGGTATCATGTGAATATGGGTTAGGAAGGCCAGCCTTTTCCCTTTCCTGGTTCCACACAACATTTAGGGCACACCCGGCCCTAGCCCCAAGGATTTGGGAAACTATAAACAGTGTGGAGCTTTCCATTTCTGATGCTAAGCAGCCAGCACTAACCCAAGCCGACCATTTATCCAGAAGCTCATAACCCGAAGGCATGCGCCCGGGGCTATGCTGGCCGTAAAAAGAATCCTTGCATTGGACAATACCAGCATGGTGCCTTGCACCTAAGCCTTTTGCCGCCTTAACTAATGCATTGGTAATATCTAAATCAGCAATTGCCGGAAATTCTATAGGTACATATTCCTTTGTTGTGCCTTCCATACGGATAGCGCCATTAGCAATAACAATATCGCCGCCCATTACTTGTTGCGCCATGCCGCCACAGGTGCCTACACGTATAAAATTCCGGGCACCTGTTTTGAAAAGCTCTTCTACTGCTATCGCAGTCGACGGGCCGCCCATCCCTGTAGACATCACCATAACGGTTTTTCCTGAAACCTCTCCCAGCCAAGTAGTATATTCCCTGTTTTGGTGGTAAAAACGTGGGTTATCAAGAAATGCAGCTATCTTTTCAACCCGGCCGGGGTCCCCAGGCAAAATTACATATTCAGCGCCATGCGAACCGTCAAAATCTATATGGTATTGTTTTTCCATTTTACATCCCCAAACATATTAATAAAAAAATATTATACATAGTTCCTTGGGTTAACATGCGAGCCGTTTACCCTTACCTCAAAATGCAAATGCGGCCCTGTGGAATAGCCTGTCGTACCTGCTTTTGAAACAGTCTGCCCCTGTGAGACATTGTCCCCTGCACTGACCAGTAATTGTGAATTATGTGCATACATTGTGCTCAAACCATTGCCATGGCCAATTACTACGGTATACCCATACCCGTTTACCCAGCCGGCGGAAATTACCGTACCAGAATCTGCAGCAACAATACTTGTGCCCGTTGGTGCCGGTATGTCTATACCTGTATGAAATTCTGACCTGCCGCTAATTGGGTTCGTCCTCCCGCCGAACGGGCTGCTTACGCCTGTCCTGCCTGGTACTGGCCAAACCAGCCCACCGCTCCCCTTAACTTGTGGCCCCGTATAGCTGCCGCTATTGCCCCCTTGGCTACTTTTTTGCCTTGCAGCTTCTTCCGCCTGCCTGATTTGCCTTTCAATCTCCAAGTTTGCATCTTCTAATTGCTGTATCTGCTCTTCATATGTATCTTCATTGCCTTCAAGTTCGCTTATAAGTTCAGCCTTTTCATCAAGCTTAACTTGGAGGGCCTCTGTTTTTACAGTTTGTTCATATACAAGGGCCTCAACTTCGCCCTTATGGTTTTCAACCTCAGTTTTCTTATTTGAGATAGTATTTTCTGCCTCTATCAAATTATTATAAATTTCGTTATCATATTCAAGTATACGGTTAACATATTCTGTACGCTGCAATAAATCTGATATGCTATCAGATTCTAATATTACCTCTAGATACCCCGAATCATTGCTTTCATACATGGCCCGGAGCCTCTGTTTAAAAACCCCATACTGTATTTCCCGTGATTCTATTGCTTCTTCAAGCTCCCTCATAGTTTTTATCAACAAGACTTTTGTGTCTTCCAGCTCGGTTTCAACTTTATCTAGTTCCGTTGACGCTTCAACCAATTGCCCATCAAGAATATCCATCTCTGTCTGGGCAACAGTTTTTTCTACTTGGGTATCGTGTAATTTTTGTTCAGTAGCCTCTATAGATTCTTGTACTTCTTCTTTTTTATTTTGCAAATCTGTTATACTTCCATATATACTAACTGCAGTTAAGCAAAAGGCTAAGATAAAAATAAGCAAAAACCTTTTCAAAAATATTAACCCC
Source organism: Clostridiales bacterium (assembly GCA_031285815.1). Classification (GTDB taxonomy): domain Bacteria; phylum Bacillota; class Clostridia; order Lachnospirales; family JAITVM01; genus JAITVM01. The sequence continues at coordinate 5,556 of JAITVM010000007.1, forward strand.
CTCCGGCTATGCCTACAGAAACCAATTTTGCGCATAAACTACGAAAATTGATTCCCCTATACCTCTAAATGTTTCCTTATAGAAGACACACTTCCCAATGTGCCAATCAATATACCAAATATAACTGAAACCGGTGCCAGGTAATAAAAGATTTCTTCAGGCATTTTTAATAAACCCGAAGGGTATAAGTTCCCTAGCATAGGTACCATACCATTAATTAAATGCATAGTTTCGCTATATGTGAGCCACCCAATAACAGTCGGGATAATTGCGCCAACCGACCCAATTATTACACCTTCTATTATAAACGGCCACCTTATGAAGCTATCCGTAGCCCCTACATATTTCATTATATTTATTTCCCGTTTCCGTATATTAACTGCTAGTTTAATTGTGTTCATAATAATGACTATGCTCAAAAAAGTCATTACGGCTACAACAACAATACTTGCTATCCGGATAAAATTATTGGCTACAACAAGCTTATCTGTTTCAGTGTAAGAAATCCGAATAAGCTCCTCTGGGTCCAACATCCTATCTAAATATTCATCAGCAGTTGTATCTTCCTCCACTTGCGGGATAGATGGGTCAACAATATTTTCATTTACGGATTCTTCAGGCCCTTCCCCCTGGTATTTTTGCTCAAGCCCTGCCTTTAATAATTTAACCTCGGACAAAACATATGCCTGGTTTTTCGTGTTATTTAAATAAACCTCAAAAGTCCTAGGTAACGGGTTATCATCCTCTAACCCCTGCAGCATATAAGATGGTATCTTCTCCTGCATTTTAAGGAGCGCATCTTCTTTAGATACAACATCAACACGGTCAACATATTCGACCTTTGTCAACCCGTCATAAAAACTATTAAAGTCATCATCTGATATTTTATCGTCAATATATATATTAAAAGCAATAGACCTCTCTAAGTTTTCTAGCACAGAATCCAAATTAATTGCAAGGCAAAAAGAAAAAATAAAAATCGCTATGCATGAAGCAACAGTCAGTATTGAAGCAATGGACATTAGGCGGTTTTTGTAGATGCTTTCCAAGGATGAGCTGATATAATACTTTATTGCACTAAATTTCAT
>JAITVM010000016.1 GCA_031285815.1 Clostridiales bacterium
CAGCAGCCAGTTGCTGCTGACATACGCGCAATCTCTTCTGCTTTAAAAATGATAACAGACATGGAGAGGATTGGGGACCACGCTGAAGATATTTCTGAAATAGTAATTTGTATGGCATCAAGGCCATATATTAAAGAATTATCTGACTTGCCTAAGATGGCTGAAGCAACAATTAAAATGTTGAATGGCAGTATTGACGCGTTCGTTAAGAAAGATTTAGAATTAGCGCAAGCAGTTATTAAATATGACGATATAGTTGACGGGTTATTTACCGCCATAAAAAATGACCTAATCAATTTAATCAGGGAAGATGTTGAAAATGGCAAACAAGCTATAGATTTAATTATGATTGCTAAATATTTTGAACGGATTGGGGACCACGCCGTTAATATTGCTGAATGGGTTGTTTTTACACTGACTGGGGAACATAAAAAGTTTTTTTGATAAAATAAAACGTGCATATTAAAATGGTGTATTGCCATTTGCTAGGGGTTAAGTATGGCTAAAATTTTTATTATTGAAGATGATGAGAATATAAGGGGGCTAGTAGTTTATGCCTTAAAATCAAATGGCTTTGAGGCTTTTGGTTTTGAAAATGGTAGCGGTTTCTTTACAGAATTGCGGAAGCAAACCCCTGACCTCATACTTTTAGATATTATGTTGCCTGGGGAAGATGGCATTAGCATATTAAAGAAATTGAAACTAAATGATAATACACAAAAAACCCCTGTTATAATGCTTACTGCGAAAACAAGTGAATACGATAAAGTAACAGGCCTTGATTTGGGGGCGGATGACTACATAACGAAGCCCTTTTCTGTGTTGGAATTATTATCTAGGGTTAAAGCTGTTTTAAGGCGTTCGCCAAAAATACCTGTTATTTGCGGGGCTATTGTTTTAGAAGGCATTATTATGGACATTGATAAGCATACTGTCAGAGTAGATGGGGAAGCTGTAACTTTAACCTATAAAGAGTTTGAACTATTAAAATACCTCATGCAAAACAAGGGGATAGTTTTGTCACGTGATAAAATTATGGAGCGGATTTGGGATTTTGAATTTTCTGGCGGCAGCCGTACAGTAGATGTACATATAAAAACTTTAAGGCAAAAATTAGGCAGCTGTGGGAATTTAATAGAAACAGTCCGTGGTATCGGCTACAAGGTTGGGAAGTAAGGGATGATGAGAAGAAGGGTCTATATAAATATGTTTTTTTTAACTGTCAGTAGTATAGTTATTACCACAGCGCTATTGATGGTTACCTTTTATAATATTTTTAACCGGCAAATGGAGGCAGAAGTTAAGAGGCAGGCACTTTTTTTTGAAAAAGTGCTTGATTTTCATGATTCACATTTAGAATACCTTAATAGCCTGGTGGCTACTAGTGGTGTTATTAGGGTATCGCTTATTGACAGTGGCGGGGTAGTTATTTTTGATAATTTCCAGGACCCAAAAGTTATGGGGCTGCATTTGGATAGGCCGGAAATAAAACAAGCTTTTGAAGAAGGGGCTGGCCAAGCGGCAAGGTTTTCGGATACTTTAGGTGAGAAGACATTTTATTACGCGCTAAAACTGGACAATGGTTCAGTGTTGCGCTTGGCTGAAACCGCAGACAATAATATGTTGGCTAGGTCACTCCCGCTAGTAATTATAATTGTAGGGTTGGCAATCTTAATTAGTTATTTATTATCAGGCAGGCTAACAAAAAGGATAGTGTCACCTATCAATAATATAGATTTAAGTAATTCTAATGGGTTTATTTATGATGAGCTGGCGCCTTTTGCAAAAATGATAAAGAGCCAGAAGGAACAAATAAATAAACAAATATTAGAGCTAGGGGATAGGGCCGCTACTATTAAAACAATAACTGAAAATATGAAGGAGGGTATATTGCTACTGGACAACAAGGGGGCAATTTTGCTAGCTAACGATAGCGTATTAGAACTATTTAACGCTGGTGGCAACTATGTAGGGGAAAATACTTTGGGGCTAATCAGGAGCCCTGAGTTACAGAAGGGCATTAAAAAAACCCTCTCCGGTACGGGCTGTGATATCCCAACCATAATAAACAATAAAAATATCCATGTTTTTTTAAACCCTGTTTTTGCAAATGGGGTTGTGAATGGTGCAATAGCGTTATTTTTAGATATTACATCTAAGGCTAGCGCAGAGAAAATGAGGAGGGAATTTTCAGCCAACGTATCGCATGAACTGAAAACGCCGCTCACTACAATATTGGGCCTATCTGAAATGATTTATAACGATATGGTAAAACATTCGGACATTAAAAATTTTTCAGGTAAAATTAAGGGTGAGTCATCGAGGCTAATAGCTTTGATTGAAGATATTATAAAGATTAGTGAGATGGATGAAGGTGCCGGGGATAAACAATTTACAAATTTTGATATAAAGTGTGTGGCGTTAGAGGTTATTGAACAACTGTACCCATTAGCAGAAAGCGAGGGTATCAGCATTTCTGCAGTTGGCAGTAAAAGCCTTATTTATGCTAATAAGCAATTGATTTTTGAAATGCTTTATAACCTTGTTGAAAATGGAATAAAATATAATAAAGCTGGCGGGTCTGCCCGGATAACTGTTTCTACTGAAAATAATAAAACTAAAATAGAAGTTGCTGATACAGGGATTGGTATTGCAGAGGTGCATTTTAGCAGAATTTTTGAAAGGTTTTATAGGGTTGATAAATCACGGTCCAAAAAAACAGGCGGAACAGGCCTTGGGCTATCAATCGTTAAACATGTAGTTGAATACCACGGGGGCTCTATTGATATAAAAAGTGTTTTGGGTAATGGCACAACCATTACTATTTTAATATAATAATGTTTTTATTGGTAACTAAAGGGGGCAGCATTGAAGGAAAAGATATTGATGGTACAACCAGAGAACAAAGAGATTAACCGGTTTAGGCGGCTACAAATAAATAATTTTGCACAAGTTACTATGCCATACCTGGCAGCCTTTGTGGACGAAGGGTACTATGAAATAACCCTTGTTGATGAATATTGCCAACGGCTGCCTTATAAAAAAAGATTTGGGTTAGTTGCTATTACTGTTAATACGCCAAATGCTACCCATTGCTATGAAATTAGTGCCAGGTTTAAAAAAAATGGGGCAAAAGTTGTAATGGGCGGGCCGCATGCCACATTATTACCAGACGAGGTTAGCAGGTATTGTGATTATTTAATTGTGGGTGAGGCTGAAGGTACTTGGGTGCAATTTCTTGATGATTTTCGCAACGGGTACCCTAATAAAATATATAAATCAGTAGAAGCGCCGGGGCTTTCCTGTTTGCCACTTCCTAGGTGGGATTTGTTAAAACGGAATAGGGTTATGAAAGGCGCTATTTTTGCTACGCGTGGGTGCCCATATAATTGCCGCTATTGTAACCTTAAACAGATTTACCATAACTGTTTTAGGGCAAGGCCAGTGGGTGATGTAGTTTTAGAATTAAAAGCAATAAAATCAAAATTTTTCGTTTTTTGGGATGATAATTTATTTGCAGATAAAACTTATGCAATAAGGTTATTTCAGGAAATGAAGCCACTTAAATCGAAATGGGCGGCACAGGCATCACTTAGGGACTGCATGGACGATGATTTGCTAAAAGCGGCTAAAGAGGCTGGGTGTTTATATTTATTTATAGGGATTGAATCCTTTTCAGAAGAGTCCCTTAATTATGCCGGAAAAAATATAAACCGCGTATCAGAATACGAAGAAATTATTGAAAAGATCCATCGGCATGGGATTATGGTCCAGGCGGGGATAATATTTGGTTTTGACAATGACAGTATAGAGGTATTTTATAAAACCCTAGAGGCTTGTGAACAACTTGGGATTGACGGCGCAACTGTCAGTATCTTAACCCCTTTCCCAAAAACCCCTATTTACGGACAGTTTAAGGATGAGGGGCGCTTATTAGGGTCTGATTGGGCTAAATATAATAGTAAAACTGCAGTAGTATTTGAACCGAAAAATATGAGTGCAGATGAGTTATTTGAAGGGTATAATTATTTCCGTAAGCGGTTTTACTCGGTGGGCTCTTTTATAAAACGGATGAAAAAATCCCGGACAAATATAATAATAAATTTTTTTATTAACCTAGGTTACCGGATGGGGGTTAGATAATGATAGCCAACAAATATTTTTTTAGATTTGTTGGCTATATTTTTTTGGTTGTTATAGGTTATATTTTTTTGCAATCAAAAGCAAGTCATCATCAGACCGTGCCTTATGCAAATCTTCTATTAAGGCTTCATTTGTTAATATATTGGATAGGGTGCGCATGTTTTTAAGATGGGCCTCTGGGTCTGTGGTTGCCAATGTAAAAAACAAATTAGCATATTTATCCGGGTCACATTCATCAAATATTACCCTTTGCCCCACTTTCATAAACCCGATGCCGGTGCCGCCTGTAGCGTTTTCTTGGCTATGTGGGATAGCAATTCCAGGCATAATTACTATATATGGGCCATACTCATTTATGCAGCGTATAATTTCATCAGCGTAGTTTTCGCCTATAACCCCGCTATACAAAAGTGTTTTACAGCTTTGGTGGATCGCATCTTCCCACGAGTTTGCTTTGTCTATAAATAGGGTGCGTTTTTTTTCTACAAGTTCCCTTAACATTATCATGCCCCTTTATTTTGGCACTTGCCGGATTAATAAAAAAAATGTGGTTCACACCTTTTTATTATAAAGCCCAGACATATGAAATTCAAATGCTAATGGTGTTTATAAATACGGCAAATTATATTTTTTTTGGGATACGTGAATTTTAATGTCTGTATATGTTATAATTATTATTGACGATATACATAAATCTATGGTTAGAATGTAAGTAACCTTATTTGTAGTGGTTTTGTTTGGGGTTATTGGCAGGCCATAAAAATTAGCATTTATGGGGATAATAAACTTTACATATTGGTAAGAGTTGCTGTATAAATGGTTGGGAGGTTTTTATTTGAAATCAATAAAATTTATTGTGATGCTTGTTTTCATTTCAACTGCAAGTATTAAAGCTGAAGCTTCTGCCATAGAGGCCCCTGAAGTTTCGGTTAGGGTAGAAAGCTACAATAAGACAATTTTATCAACAGTAGTTAATGCATATACATTCCGTGGGGCTATAGACAGATTGGCAGCGGACAATGGCATTGATGTGGTATATAGCCAATTAGGGAAAATAGCTGTTATAAATAGTATAGGCGGCATAAGAAATAATAAGTTTAATGATGGTGATAGATGGTTTGGCTATGTTAAGCGGGATGGGCTCGTAATCCAATTGGGCGATTATTTAAGCCAGTCGTTAAAAAATGGGGACGAGCTGGTACTTTATTATGGGAAGGAAGGGTATACCCAAGTCGTTTCGGAAGTTGATATCACAGAAAATAGCGGGGCAATATCTTTCTATTTAAAAAGTAAATATTCTACTGGTGGGCAAACATTTGAGAAGCCTTCCAGTAATGTCAAAATATATTTAACTACCCCTGATAACCAGCGCAGGATACTTATCACAAATAATTTAGGCAAGGCAATTACAGAATTAAAAAAATTTGGTGTGTATTCATATATTTTACAGGATGCAGTTGTGAATTCGTGCCCAAATGTCGTTAAAAGCGAAAGTGGATACTTTTTTTATGGCCTTAATGACCAGGGGAGTATTACAAGGGCTGAGGCAGCAGCTTTTTTAGTTAGCTTTTTTAAGTTAAGCCCTGAAGGCGCGGCATTCTCTTTTTCAGATGTAAATGAGTCGCATTTGTTGTATAATGAGATTAATGCGGCCGCTGCCAATAATTTGATATTAGGTTACGAAGATGGCACATTTAAGCCAGACGACAAAATTAACCTTTTGCAGCTTAGCATTATGGTATCTAATACTTTGCAAGATAAATCATTGAAGGAAGTTGAAGGTTTGGAGGCTCTGCCAAGTTGGGCTAAAGCGCCAGTTTCTAATGTTGTTTATAACGGCTTGTTATCTGGCATGGCTGTTGACTTTGAAAAACCTGTTTCGGGTGGCGACTTAATTATTATTTATAATAACCTATTGAATGTAGAATAAGATGAAAGCGATTGATATTATGCCTCAAAAAACAAGGGTATCCCCGTCTTTAGAGGATTATTTGGAAACAATTCTATTCTTGAGCCAAAAAAAAGATGCTGTCCGTGTTACAGACATAGCATCAGATATGAACATATCAAAACCAAGCGTGAATAAGGCGATGAACCTGTTAAAGAGCAAAGGCTTAGTGGAGCACGAGCATTATGGGACAATATCGCTAACAAGCCGGGGTTTGGAAATTGCTCAGAATATAGCAGGCAGGCACACTATAATTAAACGTTTTTTAATGGGGTTATTAGGTGTTGAAGAAGAGGTGGCAGAAGAGGAAGCTTGTTTGATAGAACACTCTATGAGCAAAGATACAGTTGATAAACTTAATAATTATGTAAATTCTGTTTTGAAATAAATTTTTATGTGTTTGCGGTTTTGGCGTATTTATAGCCTTGGGCAGGTTACCCTGCCCTTTTGTTATGTGGAAGCTTATTATTGGCTATAGGCATAAGGGGCTTTTGGGCTACTATTTAATAAAAAATTAATTATTGATTTATTTTGAGTTAAGTTTTAACTTATATACTACTATCATACAGCAAAAGTTTAAGGGGGGGTTTAATTTAGTGCCCCAAATTAATTTTAGAGAGAGGTGTTTGATATGGTTAAAAAAAATAAATTAATGGTGGCAGCGATTGGGCTTGCGGCCGGGGCATGCGTTTTTGCTACGACAGCTATGGTTGCCCTGGCAAATAACTCAAATTATGAGATTTTTAAAAATTCGGTTTTTAATATGCCTGGTGAAGATAATTATACCGTTAATACAAGTATGAAGCTTATTGCTGGCGGGGATGAATTAACTAATTATAGTATATCTAAACGTGATGGCGACAAAGTTTATTCGGAAACAAAAGAAATTGGTTTTGATGGTGGGGTTTTAAATGAATCAGGCTCTTATTCTGACCGCAATACGGTAATTTCGTATAAGGGCGGCAAAATAATTTATGAACGGGAGTTAGATGGCAGCCAGGTAAGCAGCAGGGAAAACAAAATGACTGATGCACAAAAAAGGTTAATGAACATTTTAATTGATACGGCGGTAGGCGACACTAAAAATAGCATGCTTAGCGAAGGCAGCAAAATTTATTTAAACTTAAAAGAGAACCAAATCCCGATGTTAGCACAAGCTGTTATTGGCGTAATTTCTGAAGGTAGCGATGTGGAATTAGGTGATATGCGCATATCTGGGGATTTAAACGATGAGGTGTTAGGGATACTTAATGCAAAAGGCCTATCGATAAAAGAAATTAATTTTGAAGGCGATGTTGACCCGGATGGGAATTTTAAGTATTTAAATTATGATATGGAAATTGGCGGGACAGTATCTGGCGAATATAAAGCTATCAAATTTGAAGTGGAAACTACTGCAAGCGGCTATGGGTCAACAGTTGTAGAGAAGCCTAATATCGCCGAATATGACGAATCTGTTAAAAGCTTATACTTTGAAGAGGATGGCACAAAAAAACCTTTGCCCATTGAGGGGGTTGGCGTTTCTATAGATAGTGATGGCGATATGGTTTATGAAGACTTGTATTCCCTTGATGAAAACGGCAATTTGGTGAACAAAGATGGCGATATTATTAACAACTATGAAAGCCGCATTGAAATTAGCAGATAACAGTTTTTTAATATTATTTTTTGAGGCAGCGAATATAAACAAAATTTAATATTTAAAATATGCCGTGATACAAACTATTGAATTATTTACTTCGTATTTATAGTTACGGCAGGTACCTATAGTTGATGTTTTTAGGAGGGAATGGTTTAAAATGAAGAAAAAATTAATGATGGCAACAATCGGCCTTGTTACTGGTGTTACAGTGTTTTCGGCTACGGCGTTTGTTGCGTTGGCGAATAACTCCAACTACGAAACCTATAAAAGGGGGTTTTTCAAGCTTTTAAGGTCAGCAAATTATACAATGGATATAAAGGCCGGCTTTGAGTTTGAAGATGGCGATAAAATTGAAATGGGCGCCTTGAGGTATCAAGACAGGGATAAATATTATGAGGGGTCCCAAACAATAATAAATGGCGAGGTGGTTTCAGACCAGGCAATGTATAGTGATGAAAACGAATCTGTACATTACCGTGACAATAAAATCACTTACGCATATGAATATGAAAATGATGGCAGCGGCTACTCTTATCACGAGCCTGAAATAACTGCCTCACAAGAAAAACTTGTTGATGTTGTTGCTGACTTGATGCTCGGCGATTTAAAAAATAGTATAGTAAGCGAAGGCAATAGCATTTATATAGATGTTGAAGAATACCAAATCCCTGCATTAGCCCATGCTATTTTTGATGTTGGCAGGGAAACTGTAGATAGGCATGCAAATATTGATGATGAGTTTGGAAATGGCAACGAAGGGGAAGTGGCCGAAAAATTATATGATTTAATGACTGACCCCAATTCATCAATTAAATCTGGCAATTTTGAAGGCGCGTTTGATGATAGCGGATATATAACTAAAGCAAAGGCGAATGTAACAATTGCTAATGGCAGTAGTTCTATTGATTTTTATTTTGACTTCACATTTTCTGATTTTGGCAGTACAGATGTTGTAAAACCTGATATAACAGAAAAGCATGAAGATTATGAAGAATTTAACGCAGAAGATTATGTTGTAATTGAAAATGAAGAAGGCCTTGATGGGGAAGCAGTGGTAGAAGCCCCAACTGGGGGTTTAGAGGAAAGTAACGGTGGCGAAGTTGTTTTAGATGATGAAGAAACCGAACCGGCAGATGTTCAAGAGCCAGAAAATACTGATGCACCAGAGGTGTCATTAGAAGGCGAAGGTTCCCCTGAACCAGAAAATACAGATGAACCAGAAAATACAGAAGAACCTGGGGAAGGGGCCCCAGAAATTTAAGCGTTATTAATGATATTAAGGAAGTCCGGCTCATATTAACGGGTTGGGCTTCTTTTTAGCTAAAAAATAATATATTTAAAATTAGATTGATGGACAACTGGGGTTATTTGGCTTAAACTACGAATAAAGAAATAATTTATGAGAGGTTGGATTTAATGGTTCTGGAAGTTGACAATATTACTAAGCTATATAAAAAAAATAGGGGCGCTATGAATGTATCGTTTAGTATAGGCGAAGGTGAAGTGTTTGGCCTTTTGGGCCCGAACGGCTCTGGGAAAACAACTGTAATGAAAATTGTTACAGGCCTATTGCGTGCAAAAGAAGGCAGGGTGAAAATTTTTGGCTACGATATTGTAGACGATACACAACGGGCTTTAGCCGACGTAGGGGGGTTAATAGAGGCCCCTGCTAGTATTGGGTTTTTGTCCGCCTATGAAAATTTAAAAATAGTGTCAAATTTCTATCCTGATTGCATGGGTATAGACGAGCTTTTAGATATGGTTGGCCTTTTGAAAGTTAAAAATGACAAGGTTTCTAAATTTTCGCTTGGCATGAAACAAAGGATGGGCATAGCGCTTGCAGTGATAAATAAACCTAAGCTATTGGTATTAGATGAGCCGACAAATGGCCTTGATATAGAGGGTACTGTTGATATAAGGAATATGATATCTAATTTAGCGAAAGAGCAGAAAACAACTGTATTAATATCAAGCCACCTTGCGGCAGAATTACAACAAATGTGTTCTAAAGTTGGGGTTATGCAGGATGGCCGGCTCCTGGAGACGGAGGTTATGGATTTTGTGTTGGAGAACTACCCTAGCTTAGAGGACTATTTTTTGCATACAGTACGTAAAAGTAGGGAGGGGCTTGGATATGCTAATTAATTGTGTTAAGTATGAATTTTCTAAAATAATAGCCCGGAAAAAATATTTGTTTATCATGGTACTTGAAATAGTGCTTGTTACCCTTTTAGGCTCCCTTAACTGGCAGAGTTTTGATATTTCTGGGACAATACTTAAGTTTGACCTGCCAAATTTATATTTTAATTTCTTGCCGGTGTTATCAACTTTTTTGTTGCCGGTTACTATTTTTATGTTAGTTTCAGATACGGTTTCTTTAGAATTCGAAAACAATACAATAAAAAATATATTTTTAAGGCCGGCCAGCCGCTTTAATATTTATTTAGGGAAGAACCTTGCAATAACATTGTATGTTTTGATAAACTTAATGATAGTATACTTGGCTTCGCTGGTTTTAAAAGTAGCATATACCATGTCTTTCGATAGTGTGTTAGAGGGCTTTTTGGCTTATGCAATTACTATAATACCGTTGTTTGCATTCGTTGTTTTTTGCTCGTTTGTGGCTTGTAAAGTTAAGTCCTCTTCGCTAACTATGTTCCTGCTTTTAATCTGCTACTTATTAATGGCCTTCTTGTCGGCGTATTCTTCTGCTATAAGGTCAGTCCTTTTTGTTAATTATATTGGGTATTATAAGTTTTTTATTGGGAATATATTGCCTATTAAATATATATTAAATTCAACCTTGTTAATTTTATCTAATGTATTAATATTTTTTATTTTAGGGTATTTGATTTTTGATAAAAGGGACGTATAAGAAAGCGGGGTAATTAGGTTGTCGATCCGCCGCCGTACAATTTTATTTAATATAATTTTATTTTTATTGCCAACTTTTTTGATTTTGGCGTATTTCAGGACTTTTGTAAACATTTCAAATGTACCGGATGGGATCGTCATTTTGTTTGGCTTTTCAATTGCAGCTGTTGTTACTTCAAATGTATTGATAACTATATATTCTATAAAATCAATTAACGGGCCAATTGAAAAACTAATCCGGGCTACTAGCGAAATTAAAAAAGGCAATTTAGATTATGTTATTGACTATGAAACAAAAGACGAGTTTTATGACGTTATTAAAGAATATGACCAAATGCGTAACGCGTTAAAGAAATCCATAGAAGAGATTAAATACTATAGCGAAGAAAAAAAGCAGATGACAGCCAGTATCGTCCATGATTTAAAAACACCGCTGTCAACAGTTTTAGGGTATAGTAAAGCTTTGGTTGATGGAATCCCTAAAACAGAAGAGAAAAAACTTTTATATTTGGCTACGATTTATGAAAAGGCTACCCATATTGATAAAATGGTTGATAATTTATTTATGCTTTCTAAAATAGAAAATGAGATTTTAAAGTTTAAATATTCAGAAGTGCCAGCTACCATAATCGAAAAATATCTGGGAGAAGTTAGAGATGACTTAGTTGAAAACGGCATCGCTTGTATAATCAATAATAAATGCCCGAAGGATGCCTCAGTTTTTATAGATAAAACCCAGATGGAGAGGGTTTTTCAAAATTTGATAGAAAATTCTATTAAATACAAGGACCCGGAGGCCCCGTTGTGTATTACGTTTGAAATTTGGGAGGTAGAAGGGCGGCTTGTGTTACGGGCATCGGATAACGGGATTGGGGTCGCTAACGGGCATGAAGAGAAAATATTCGAGAGGTTTTACCGTACAGATACTGCGCGTAATATAAAAGACGGCAACGGCCTTGGGCTAACAACAGCTAAACAGATAGTAGAAGCACAGAATGGGCGCATCTGGGCGAGGCGCAACAAAGATAAAGGGCTCAGCGTTTATATTTCCTTTTTAAAAGTAAATGGCGGAAATCCAGGGCAATAGCTACAGTTTCCCGAATGGTGCAATAAAGCGGTTGGCGAGGTGTTTTAAATAAAGAAGGTTTTAATAATAGAAGATGATGAAAGTATAGCCATGCTTGAGAAGGATTACTTGGAAACTAGGGGCTATGATGTAAAAATAATTAATAGCGGGATAGAGGGGCTTAATGAAGCGGTTAACAACAGCTATAATTTAATAGTGCTAGATATTATGCTCCCCGGGATAGATGGGTTCCGTATTTTAAAAATAATGCGGGAAAAAACAGATATACCTGTCCTATTAGTTTCGGCCAAGGCATTGGAGATAGATAAGATAAAAGGCCTTGGGCTTGGTGCGGATGACTATATAACTAAACCGTTTAATTTTAATGAGTTTTTGGCAAGGGTAGACGCACATTTAAGCCGGTATGAGCGGCTAACTGAAAAAATTAATGGCGGTAGCGGCAAACTAATTTTTGATGGGCTGCTAATAGAGCCGCAGCAGCGCAAAGTGTTTGTAAATGGCAATGAGGTTTTTTTAACCAACAAAGAATTTGAGCTCCTGTACCATTTAGCCAGAAATGAAAACATTGTTTTTAGCAAAGAAAAATTAATGGATGCAATTTGGGGCTATGACAGCCTTGGGGAAACAAGTACAGTGACAGTGCATGTTAAGCGTGTGCGCGAAAAGCTTGAAAAAGTATCATGTGGCAAATCATATTTACAAACAGTTTGGGGTGCAGGATATAGGTTTAGTGTTGAATAAGAAACCGGCAAAACTAAAGCCCACGAAGTAGGTAACCGTAATTAGCGGTAACCGGCTGCGTGGGTTTTTTCCTTTGTTTTATGGCCGGCCATAGGGCCCTTTGGCAGCAAATAATGCCGCACCAATACCCATACCAGCAGGCCACCTGTTGAAGCGGTTGCCTTGCTGAGTTCAAATGCGCCTTGATTTGAAACAGCTATAATTTCGTTATATATTTTAGTATTCAAGGTATTGGGCATAAACCAGGCCTTGGGCCAGCCACGCTTATACCGGTACCTGAAACTAATATGTCAAGGGTATAGGATAATAATAACATAATAAAACAAAAAGATAAAGTAGCAGGCCAAGTGCCGGCATTAAACCTTCCCCTTATTTGCGAATATGTTTGTTTTGTTTTCTATATCACGGCCTTGCCCAAATAGCTTCTCCAGCTCAACAATAAAAAGCGGCATCAAGCATAATATTATTACAATAAGCCATTGTTCAAGGGAAAGGGTTTCTACTTTAAAAATAACACTTAGTGGCTTTATAGTTATTACAGCTGCCTGCATTAAGGAGCCAATAAAAAAAGCAAAGACTAGGTAGAGGTTATCAAATATATTAATTGTAAATATAGAATTATCAGACCGCATATTAAAAGCATGTACTAGCTGTGAAATGCTTAGGGTGGCGAATGCCATTGTCCTGGCGGCCCCAAAAGAATTATCTATGTCATAGTAAACTGCGCCTATGCCAAAAGCGATTAATGCCAGGAACCCAACCATAAAACCTTCACAAATAACCCTTTGCCATAGCCCGTCTGAAAAAAGGGATTTTTGGACGTTAAAAGGCTTATGGCTCATGACATCTTTTTCGGCTGGCTCAAGCCCAAGCGCTATAGCTGGCAAAGAATCAGTTACAAGGTTGACCCATAACAGATGGATAGCTAGTAAAGGCGTTTCAAACCCAATTAGCATAGCGGCCAATATTGTGATTATTTCACCAATATTGCTTGATAAAAGAAAATGCGTAGATTTTTTAATATTTGAATAAATACCGCGCCCCTCTTTAACAGCATATACAATTGTGGCGAAATTATCATCAGCTAGAATCATATCAGATGCGCCCTTGGCGACATCAGTCCCGTTTAAGCCCATCGCGCACCCTATATCGGCGGATTTTAGCGCAGGGGCATCATTAACCCCGTCGCCGGTCATTGCAACAATATCACCATTGCTTTGAAAAGCTTTTACGATCCGGACTTTATGCTCTGGTGCAAGGCGGGCGAAGACACTGTAATCGTTAATAATATTGATTAATTCGCTTTGGCTTAGTTTATTTAATTCGTCGCCAGTCATTGCTTTGCCGCCTTTTTCAATTATCCCTAATTTTTCTGCAATAGCTTTTGCCGTAATTACATGGTCGCCTGTGACCATAACCGGTTTAATGCCTGCTTTTTTACATGTAGACACTGCATCATAAACTTCCTCACGGGGCGGGTCTATCATCCCAATAAAGCCGAGGTAGGTAAGCCCGCTTTCTATATCGTTTTCATCTAATTCTGAAGGGTGTACATTAATTTCTTTATAAGCAACCCCTAAAACCCGCAATGCTTTTTCTGCCATATTTGAATTAATATTGTTAAGTGATGATTTTTTGTATTGGTTCATTGGCATAATTTTGCCTTTATCATAGTAATGGCAGCATTTGTTAATTAAAATATCAGGCGCGCCCTTTGTGATAACTAAAAAACCGCCTTGGTTTTTATGTATTGTAGACATTAGCTTACGCTTTGAGTCAAAAGGCATTTCCCTAACCCGTTCGTTAGTAAGGCTTAAGCTTTCTTTGTTTATTCCAAAAGAGGCAGCGGCAATTACGATTGCCAGTTCGGTCGGGTCCCCAAAACATTCGTGTGGGCTTGAATATTTTGAATCATTACATAGCGTGCCATATTTTAAAATTAAAGTATTTATATCATCTGTTGAATTTAATTTGCCGTTACAGCCGGCTATTTCTACTACTTTCATTTTATTCTGTGTCAATGTGCCTGTTTTGTCAGAACAAATAACATTTGCCCCGCCAAGGGTTTCAACAG
>JAITVM010000089.1 GCA_031285815.1 Clostridiales bacterium
TGGGCTGGCCATTTCAGTGCTTATTGCTTTCCGGATAGAACCAATAATATTTTTTTCAGGGGCAGAAAGGCGTTCCAATTCGCCAAACCCATCATCAATAGAATATTCAAACCGTTTCTTGCTATTAATATATTTACTCGCTTCAAAAAGGTTGTTTAAAGTCAATTCGCTTCCGCCCTGCACCAAAAAGCCTATGGCTTTATAATCATTTTTGCTGATTGTGTGTAGCATCCGGTAGATTGAGTAGAGGCCGCCCCGGTTATTATCTTTTTCAAATTTCATTAGGCTTTCTTCTATAGTGCCTGTATGGGTAACGCCAAAGGCTTCATTAAACTTTTCGATATACTCAACCATTTCATCTATATTAAGCTGTGAAGGGTCGATATTTTCTTTTAACATTTGGGCCGCAATATTTGGCTTTAGCCAATCTTTTAAGAAGTTAAGCTTATGTTCAATTAATTTTATTTTATCCAGGTTTTCTGGCGTAATATCCATCTTATTCTTAAATAATATTTTAAATGCGCTTTGGTTTGCCTCAGAATCCGTATAGCCTAGGCCGTTTAAGAAACCGGACATTTCCTTAGCGGTTATTTTATCGCCATACTTTGTTGAAGGTTTTGTCTGGGATGCCCCATAGTTTTCTAATATAGATTTGTTTATTGCCCTTAAATTAAAATCAACCGCTTTTAGCGCAATGTCTTTGTATACTGGGGGGGTAATATATTTAAGCCCTTCAACATTATTAAAAGTTTCAGACATTGCATTTATATTTTCTGCAGCTGCTTCGGTGCCCATGATTTTTAAATTCTTTTCATATAGCATAGTGTTTAGCTGTGAAAGGAGGTTTTTAACGGGCATAAAGTTAATATCAATATTTTTTCCGGCAAGCCTATAACAAGCTTCAGTTGACAATTTTAACTGTGCCTCGGCAATTATTTTTTTAAACTCTATAGCTTCTTGTGATATGCCTTCGGCCGTATTGCTGCCTGTACCCTCTGAAGCATTAAACAGCCCCATAAGCGTTATGTCTTTGCCGTTATCAATTAAGCTTTGGATACTGTTTGTTTGAATGTGGTTCATTTTTTTTGACGCTTCAACATTAGATTTGAATAATTTAGCAGTTTTATCGAGCCAGAACAAATCAATGCCAGTAGGTTTTTCGTTGTTCCAAATAGCCCTGGCCGTTTCTGATGCAACAATATTTTTATCTATATCCAGAGTTTTAAGGAATTTATATTTTTCTATATTTTCAGCATTAATTTCTATGCCGCTATCCACAAATTTGCGGGCTATATCTAAATTAGATTCTTCTATACCTTGCTGGTTAAATAGTTTTTTAATTTCGCTATCAATATTATCGAAGTTGTGGCTGCCGGCAGGGGCTCCAGTGTTTTTATACACAAGTAAATTTTCTGGCGATAAGGCGGCGTTATTTTTAATAAGGTTTAAAATTGCCCCTTCGCCTAAAGATTTTGAAGGTTCTATTATATCTAAATTTTTGTTAATGGCCTTAAGTGTTTTATCTGAAAAAACGCCCCAATCTTCTTTAGGTGCAATTTTTCTATAATCATCAGAAATTTTTACCGCTTCTGCCAGCATAGATAAATCTATTTTATCCAAGGAAATGCCTGACGCAACGAGTTCATTAATAATATTTGCATCTGCCGGTAAATTTTGAATCCGGCTAATAAAATTGTCGAGGGCTTCGCGCCCTTCCTTATTATTTTGGATAAAGTTAGACTGCTTAAATAATTTTTCTATATTTTCTATGGACTGCAGCTTGGCGGCTACTTCTTTAAAATCGCCATTTGTTGGTACAACGTCTAAAGATTCGCCGGTTAGAATAGAATTATCTCTATAAATATTTTGGTAAATATAGTTTGTCTTTTGGAGAGATTCAGCTTTAATAACAAAACACCTCCTAATTGCTTTTCTATTTCTATAATAATAATACATGTATATTTATTTCGGACTAAAAAGGGTAATATATAAGTACCGGCTCTTATTCTTGAAGGGAGGCAAAAATGAAAACTATCATTAAATTTATAACCAGGCTTATAAAAGAATTGAAGGAAGATGAGATACTGTCTATGTCATATGAAGTAACATATAAGCTATTGTTATCTATATTTCCGTTTATTATTTTTGTTATTTCTATTTTAGGTTTTTTAGAATTGGATAGTGGGATTATTTTTGATATGGTTAGCGGGACTTTACCCAAAGAAGGCATGGAGATAATCAATGTTTTTTTAGATGAGGTTATAGACTCAAAAAGTACAGAAATATTATCCACTTCCTTGCTATTATCAATAATGTCATCATCTTCGGGTTTTTTATCGGTAATATCTTGTATTAACAAAGCCTATGGCTTTGAAGATAAACGCAATTTTGTGATTAAACGCATAGTTGCGGTATTGATGGTTTTCGCATTTGTATCGGCGATAGTTGTTAGTATATTATTGCTGATATTCGGGGATTCGATCAGGAAGCTATTAATCTCTTATGATATTGTGCCAACGCCAGTGCTTAATTATATGTTTAGTTTTTCTTCATACCTCTTTGCCATGTTAATTTTATTTTTGATAGCGATACTTATTTTTAAACTGGCTTCAAGTAGGGAACTTTCAATGTTTTCGCTAATGCCGGGTGCATTTGTATGTGTTTTGTTTTGGGTGGCTTCTTCAAAAATATTCAATATTTATGTAAATAATTTTTCAAAATATAGTAAGGTGTACGGCAGTATAGGTTCCGTTTTTATACTTATGTTTTGGATTAACCTTATATCATTTTTTTTGCTTTTAGGCAGCGAAATAAATATTGTGATACAGAAATATAATTATTTACAGGCATATTCGGGGAAGGGCCACAAGGCATATGCCAAACGGGCTGAATGATTTTTAAAATATTTGGGCCGGGGCCCCTTATAACCGATATTGCCCATAAAGGTAATGGCGAAAAGCTGACCCTGTTTTCAATGCTTTTGGTACTAAATGCAAAGAACCGCCTGAATTTTGTATTTTCCGAGTGAAAAATCAACCCCATCATGTAAATGCGGGCTTTGCGCGGAAACCCAATCACTTTATAAATCCCCGCCGGTGTATGAGGATTTACTAAATAAGGCGCTAAAAAAGTCGCAAAATATGAAAACGGAGCTTCCTTTACCCGCTATACTATATCATGAGGGGGGGCTAAAAATCATGAGCTATATAGAAAAAATCGGGGCAGCTATAGAATATATTGAGGCCAATCTGAACCGAAAGTTGGATTTAAATATGGTCGCCGCCGCCGTGCATTACTCCAGCCATCATTTACAGCGTACATTTTCCAAATGCCTTGGGCTTACGCTGCATGATTACCTGCAGCGGCGTCAACTTACCGAAGCTGCGAAGATGCTGGTGTTTTCCAAAAAATCCATTATGGACGTTGCCCTATTGTCCGGCTACGAAAGCCAGCAGGCGTTTCATGGCGCATTTATTTCTATGTACAAACTGATCCTGTACCATAAAATTGACACGAACAGCTCCTCTGATAAACTAAAAAAGGGCGGAGGAAAAGTAGTTCTGTCAACAATGGTTGACAGGATTATCATTGACAAGACCGAGGGCGCTGACTTCGTTCATTAATGAGGGCACTCAGCCGCTTGGCAAGGGAAAACTGATTGCGCTTTAGAAACCTAGTGCCCATAAAGGGGGGTGATGGCAAATTCTCTCTTTATGGGCACTCTTCCATGGGGTTCCGGTCCGGGTTTGCCATGGCTATAAATAAATTAACCTGCTTTGCGGATATTTATGCCGCCAACTTTGTTTTCCAGACGGAGGCTATATTTTTCATTTGGGGAAATGCTGCCACGGATACCTGGGAATGTATTTCTAACTATGGTACCTTTTGTGTATAGGGATACATCGCCGGGCAGTTCATTAAGTGTTATATCTATAACGCCGCTTGTTGTTGCAAGGCTAATATTTGACTGTACGGAATCATTTTTCATGCGTATAGTACCTGTTCCGATTTTAACATTAGTATTGGCATAAATATTTTCAAATAAAACCGTAGCCAGCTCAGCATTTATATTTACCGATGAGAGAAAGCCTTTTTGCCCATTAAAATGAACAAAGGAAGCGCCCCCAATAATTTCAAGGCTTTTAATCTGGCCGGCGGGGAGATACACCTTTAAAATGTCATCATTGCCGGGCCTACCTGCTTCTGCGGCAACTGTCATGGCACCGCCAGAAACAGAATGTGAAATTTCGAATTCGGCGCTTGATGGATATGCTAGGTGGATATTTGAATCCGCTGATGGTTCGATATAAATTGCGGTAAAGATTGAATCTAACTTGACGCTATTAATACCGGCACTATTAATATTTTCATTTTCTACTTTGCCAATACTGTCAAAAACTTTCTGGGTGTTCTTACCTACCATATCATCTGCATATCCGAAAGCATTATTTAAAATATCCCACGGCAAGCTAAAATTAATATTCACTGCGGTCCCCTTTATGTTTTCATTGGGCCCTAAATTAGAACCTTGAACATCTACTTTTAAGAAATATAGAACTGCCGGTAACATGCTTAATATAAAAGTTATTGTCAAAATATATTTTTTCATTTCTAAAACCCCTCCCGGTTGATTGATAATAGAGATAATACGGCGGTAGACAGGGCTTCTGCCAAGTCTATTTCTTCAAAACTGGTATTCGGAAGCAAGTCGATACCATAACATTTAGTTAGTGTCAAATCCCTCATGATGCCATCAAAGAATGATATAATCAGCACATAAATGCTTTCTTTAGAAACCGAGGCCTTAAAATACCCATTAGCGAGGTTATCTTCAATTAGCTCTATTGCTACATTAATTCCATAAGCGTAGTGCTGTTTTTCTTGGATACCGGCAAGGATTTTTTTCCGGCGGTGTACATCAGTGATAACGGCACTCATTTCATAATTGATTTTCCCATAGGATTCAACTGTAGTACGGGCATGTTCCAAAAAATAGCGGAATAGCATCTGTAGCTTTCCTTCCGGTGGGTTTTGTGATTGCAAGATTTCACCGGTATCGCCGGCAAAATCTAAATTTTTTCTGAACCTATTGAAAAAAGCAATTAGCACCTCGTCTATATCTGAAAAAGCTGCATAGACTGCACCTGTACTCAAACCGGCCGCTTCAATAATATCTTTCATGGTTAGTTTATAAAGCGGTTTTACCTTGCAAATATTTTCCACAGCATCAAGAATAGTGTTTCTTTTGTTTTCAAAGTATGCTGCGTTAACTTTTGGCAATTCAAAGGCCTCCTTTTTAAAAACGAGTAAGTTATCGTTTTTATTATTATATTTCTATTTAAGTTATTTGTCAATAAAAAAACGAGATTTATCTCGTTTTTATTTTTATCAGTTTTAAATTAAATTGGATTTCTGTATGGTTAACTCCCCATCAATAATTGCAAGGCGGCCGGAACCTAACATTTCCCCATTGTATTCATATTTATTTACCCGTAGCTCGTTATTCATAATCAAAAGCACATAATCATAAACCGCCCTATCTTCCAACACATATTGTTTAGAAGCAGCATAGTCATAAACAACAACCCTTGTATCAACAATCCCCGACCCAAAGCTTACAGTTGAACAAATTTCTGGCCTCCCGTCCCCGGTAAGGTCTTGAAGGTAAACGCTCCAAACGGGCATGCCATATATTATTTCTTTTTCCCCGGATTGGCCGGTTGCTGTAACCGCGTTTGAAGACCATCGAAATTTAACATTAAGGAATTCGCCGGATAGAAACTCTTGGCTTTCACCCCAAGGCATTTGTGGGTCTTGATAATAATCCACTATCCTGTGCGGCAGGGCCCCTGGCGGCTGTAAAACATACCTGCTGCCAACATCAGCGGATATTGGTACAATGGCTGATTCGAATACTATAGCCCCATCTTCACCGAAAATAAATTTAGCTAATATATCCCCATTTTTTACACTATAAGCATTTTCACTGTTATCAATTGAGGCTTTTATTAAGAGCTCATTTTCAGTAATTTCATAAATGCAGTTCGGCATAGAATAGCTGCTAATGTAAGGGGTTCCGAGTTTTGCCGTGCCGTCATTGAAAAGTATAATTGAGCTTAGGTTCTCAAATTTTTCTTTTTCCGTGGCATTTTCCAAATAATAAAATTTATAAACGGGGCTAGGTGGCTGTTGATACGTGCCAGCAGTAAATAATGTTGCGGCAGGTAGGCCCCCGCCTTCGGCTAGGATAAATTTTTCTTGGGGGTAGCCGCCATATTCAAATATACGATACATTCCGCCGTTATTCCCCCGGGCAAAACCTATTTCTTTCAGCCATTTCGTGCCGGCTGTATCTTGAATAGGTTCATCAGAAACGTATTTTGAATAGATAGTATTGCCAAGCTTGAATTGTATCCCGCCAACTGGGGTTTGCCCTTCTATATAAACCGTTTCAAATTCTAATAGATTAATATTTCCGCCAAAGGCGCAAACTGATAATACTGCTACAGATATTATAAGGGCGGATGTAAAAATAATAGTAAGTGGCATTATTTTATTTTTCATAAATAGGCCATCTCCTTGTTTAAAAAATTAGCATAAAGTTATTGTACCACAAAACTTGACGTTAATGTTTGTGCTATAGTATAGTTATTCTAAAATTTATTTAGTTATAATAATAACGGGAAAAAATATATAGCTATAAAATATTACGGGGTGTTATAAATGTCAAAGGACATAAAAATTGAAGCGATAACAGATATGGAAACTGATTTTGCACAATGGTATACGGATGTAGTAAAGAAGGCTGAACTTATAGATTATTCCCCTGTTAGGGGCTGTATGGTTTTGCGGCCGTACGGCTATGCCATTTGGGAATTAATACAGAAGGAGCTTGATTCGAAGTTTAAAGAATCGGGGCATGAGAATGTTTATATGCCACTTTTCATACCAGAGTCGCTTTTACAAAAGGAAAAGGACCATGTAGAAGGGTTTGCGCCGGAATGTGCAGTTGTCACAATTGGCGGGCAGGAGCCACTTAATGAAAGGCTGATCGTAAGGCCTACTTCAGAAACTTTGTTTTGCGACCATTATGCAAATATTATAGAGTCCTATAGGGATTTGCCAAAGCTTTATAACCAATGGTGCTCTGTTGTAAGGTGGGAAAAAAATACACGCCCATTTTTGCGGACAATGGAATTTTTATGGCAGGAAGGGCATACAGCCCATGAAACGGCAGAAGAGGCAGAAGCGGAAACTTTAAAGATATTGGACATTTATTCTAATTTCTATGAAAATATATTGGCGATACCGGTTATTAAGGGCAGAAAAACTGAACGCGAGAAGTTTGCCGGTGCCAAGTCAACTTATACAGTTGAATCTATGATGCATGATAAAAAAGCATTGCAAGGCGGGACCAGCCATAATTTTGGCGACGGGTTTGCTAAAACATTTGGGATTCAATTTACAGACAAAAACAATAAGCTTCAATATGCCCATCAAACATCGTGGGGTGTCAGTACAAGGATGATTGGTGGTATTATCATGGTACACGGCGACAACAATGGGCTTGTTTTGCCCCCTAATATTGCGCCTATCCAGCTTATTGTGGTGCCAATTGCGATGCATAAAGAGGGTGTTTTAGATAAAGCAAAAGAAATTAAGGAACGCCTATCTTTTATTGCCAGGGTTTCTATAGATGAAAGCGATAAATCCCCGGGGTGGAAATTCAGTGAGGCTGAAATGAAGGGGATACCGCTTAGGTTAGAGATTGGGCCAAAGGATATTGAAAAAGGGCAATGCGTTTTAGTCAGGCGCGATAACCGTGAGAAGTATACTATCCAGCTTAGTAGCCTTGAGAATGAAGTTTCGGCACTTTTGATTAAAATTCAAAAGGATTTGTTTGCAAAAGCTAAAAAACATCTGGACTCTAATATCCGGCCGGCAACATCAATTCAAGAGTTTGAAAGTATATTAAATGAAGAGACATGCTTTATTAAAACAATGTGGTGCGGTGACGGGGCCTGTGAACTTGAAATAAAAGAAAAAACTTCTGCAACCAGCAGGTGCATGCCATTTGAGCAAGAGGAGCTAGGCGACGTATGTGTTTGTTGTGGGAAACCGGCAAATAAAATGGTAATCTGGGGCAAGGCGTACTAGAAAAATATATAAAATAAGCTAGCACAAAATTTAGGGTTTGCACTAGCTTATTTTTCTTATTATAAAATGTATTAAAAGTTATTGCTTTTCCAAAACAACGGCCTCAAAAGCCCTTAATGTTTGGCCGCCGTTTAATGGGCTTTCATAATTCCCCAGTATAGCCTTGTAGCCTTTAAAATCCTGGCCTATAATAATTTCTTTATTGCTGAAATTATTAAGGGCAATAATTTCTTCAGGGCCTAAGTACCTTCTATAAGCCAAAAGGTTTTTTGTATTGGGCAAAATAAATTCTATCCCGCCTTCTGAAATAACAGCCTTTTCTTTGCGTAGCCTAATAAGTTTTTGGTAGTAGGCGAATATAGAATTATCATCGTTAAGCCCGTTTTCGGCGTTTATAGATTTATAATTATCGAGCAGGGAAATCCAAGGTTTATTTTTGGAAAACCCGGCATATTCTTCATCGGACCATTGCATCGGGGTCCGGGAATTGTCCCTTGAACGCAAGCCAATAATTTTTAGGGCCTCGCTGCTGCTCTTGCCCTGTGAAAGCATTATTTTATAATAATTATGGCTTTCGATATCTTGATATTGGCTTATATCCGTAAAATAAGCATTTGTCATGCCCAATTCTTCGCCTTGGTAAATGTAGGGAGTACCGCGCATTAAATGTATGGAGGTTGCCAGCATTTTTGCAGATACCACCCTATAGGCTTTATCGTCGCCAAGCCTTGATACTATCCTTGGCTGGTCATGGTTGCACCAAAATAAAGCGTTCCAGCCATCTGTTTTTTGCATGCCAATCTGCCAAGCTTCAAATAAACCCTTTAGTTTTTCGATATCAGGCGGTATCACTTGCCATTTATCTTGGTCTTTGTAATCAATTTTTAGATGATGGAAATTAAAGCACATGGATAATTCTTCTTCGGCGGGGTTAGAATATTTGATACAGTTTTCTAGCGAGGTTGACGACATTTCGCCAACCGTTACCATGTCAATGATGCCCGTATCCCTTACCAGCTCTTTTATATATTCATGGACTAATGGCCCGTCTGTATAAAACCTGCGCCCATCGCCTTCAAAATCCATTTCGAAAACCTCTGGTTTTGAAATTAAATTTATTACATCAAACCGGAAACCTTTGATGCCTTTTTGTTTCCAAAAGCGGATAACATTTTTCAAATTTTCCCTTACGGCAGGGTTGCCCCAATTTAAGTCTGCTTGTGTTTCGTCAAATAAGTGGAGGTAGTATTTGTTTAAATTTTCTACATAGGCCCACGCAGGGCCGCCAAATTTAGATTTCCAGTTAGTTGGCGGGGTATCTGGGCTTCCGCCTTTAAAAATATAATAATTTAAGAATTCCTCTTCGCCGGCCATGGCCCGCTTAAACCATTCATGTTTTGTTGATGTATGGTTAAACACCATATCTAACATGATACCGATGCCTTTTTCGCCAGCTTTTTGAATTAGCTCTTCTAAATCAGCCATATTGCCGAATAGAGGGTCTACATTTAAATAGTCAGCTACATCATAACCATTGTCATTTTGCGGTGAAGTGAAAATTGGGGTTAACCATAAATAATCTACACCCAACCGCCTTAAATAATTTAATTTTTCAATAATGCCCCTTATATCGCCGATTCCGTCACCGTTCGAATCTTTAAATGACCTAACGTATATTTGGTAAATTGTTTTATTTTTAAAATTTCCCAATATAATACCCCTTTCTAATAATCATTACCCATATCCCGCAAGAAAGGCATACACGCCCATAGCGTTTATATGCGCAGGTGGGCGTGTTATTTTTACTTATATTTTATTTAAATTAAGGCTAAAGTGCAGATACTTTTTGGCCTTCTGCTGAAGCTGCAGTTTTTTGGGCAAAGCCCATTCTTGCGCCGATTACGGTAGTTGCCACAAATGGGACTGCTATTGCTATAACCATGCAAAGTGCGAAAGGGAGCATGTATGGCAACTGTATAGATAGTATGCCAGGTATACCGCCAACACCGATAGATTCCGCGGTTGTTGAAGTTGCAACGCACACGATAGCAGCTAATGCAGAGCCTATCATGCCACAAAGGAATGGGAATTTATGTTTTAAGTTAACGCCAAACATTGCAGGTTCAGTAACGCCTAGGTAACAAGAAATACATGCAGGTATATTTACTTCTTGTGCTTCTACATTTTTTCGTTGTAAGTGGATCATGCCGAGTACAGCAGAACCTTGGGCTATGTTAGAAAGTGCGATCATAGGCCAAAGCATAGTCCCGCCATAGTCTGCAATTAATTGCAAGTCTATAGCATTTGACATATGGTGCAGGCCGGTAATAACAAGTGGGGCATAAACAAAACCGAAAATTGCCCCAAAAACAACTTTAAGCGGGCCGGTTATCCCAGCATATACTACTGAAGAAATAACTGAGCCTATTTGCCAGCCAATTGGCCCTAAAATAAAATGTGCTGCTATTACTGCAAGGAGCAAGCTGCAAAAAGGCACAACTATCATAGAAATAACTTGTGGCGTAACCTTCCGGAAAAACTTTTCAAGGTAAGCTAATGTAAACGCTGCGAGTATAGCAGGGATTACTTGGGCTTGGTACCCTAACATATTAATCCTGAAAAATTGGAAATCCCAAAAAGGTATGTCGGCCGCTGCGGTTGTTGCAACAGCATAAGCATTTAAAAGCTGGCCGGAGACTAATGTTAAACCAAGTACAATACCAAGCATTTGGGTAGTGCCCATCTTTTTAGTAACTGACCAACAAATGCCGACAGGGAGCATGTGAAAAACGGCCTCACCTATAAGCCAAAGGAAGTGGTCAATACCAGCCCAAAATTGGCTTACATGGACAAGTGCTTTTGTACCGTTGTCAAATAATAATAAACTATCAATACAATTCCGGAAACCTAAAATTAAACCACCAACGATAATTGCGGGTATTAACGGGGCAAAGATCTCAGCAATAACTGTAACTGCCTTTTGTAATAAGTTTTGGTTCTGTACTGCCGCTTGCTTTACTGAATCTTTTGATACGCCTTCAACACCGGATACAGCCACAAAATCATTATAAAAATCGGATACTGCGTTGCCAATTATTACTTGGAATTGGCCGGATTGCGTAAAACTGCCCTTAACAGATTTTATAGCCTCAATTTTTTTTATATCGGCTATAGATGGGTCATTTAAAACAAAACGCATACGTGTAACACAATGAGATACGGCTGCAATATTTTTGCTGCCGCCGACCAAGGCCAAAAGCTCCTTAGCGTCTTCTGAATATTTACCCATAATAATAATTCCCCTCTCACATAGGCTCGTTCAAACAAGTTTCGTATATAATATTTATAACATACTTGTTTAAACAAGTCAATAGCGATTGTTCGTTTTTTTTATACATTCTTTGTTTGAAGTTGATTTTTTTTAAAGATTATATATAATAATCATAGTTGCTTATGTAAAGGGGCGTTTATTGTGCCAAAATCTAAATTTGAACTTATATATAAAGAATTGAAACAGAAAATTGAAGGGCTGGATTATAAGTACCGGGATTTTTTGCCGTCAGAAAATATTATGATAGATATGTTTAGCTGTTCACGGAACACTATCCGGCGGGCGGTTAGTATGTTAGCTGAGGATGGGTATGTACAATCGCTCCATGGCAAAGGTGTGCGCGTTATTTATCAGCCAGTTGGGCAAAACTCATTTACAATAGGCGGCATCGAATCTTTTAAGGAGTCGGCGGCACGCAATAATAAAACCCCTTCAACAAAAGTAGTACAGTTTACAGAAATTATAGCTGACCAGCGTATTTATGAGAAAACAGGGTTCATAGTTGGCTCAGAAGTATATTATATTCAAAGGGTTAGGTATTTAGACGGGAAAGCCTTGATATTTGATATTAACCTTTTATTAAAGGCAGTAGTGCCTGGGCTAACAAAAGAGGTTTTAGAAGCGTCTATATATGATTATTTAGAAAATGTGCTTGGTATGCAGATTGTAACAAGCAAACGGAAAATGACGGCAGAGCGGGCTACACAAATTGACGAAAAATATTTGGACTTAAATGGGTATAACTTTCTTGCGGTTATCAGCAGCCAAACATTTAACTCTGATGGCATTATGTTCGAATATACCCAGTCCAGGCACAGGCCGGACTATTTCTGTTTTTATGATACAGCTACTAGAAAAAAATCACCTTAACATTTATGTTGATAGCAAAATATTTATGAAATAAATTTTTTGCTAAGCAATAACGTTAAGGTAATATGTTTTTATTCGCCGAGCCCGCTTTCAATAGCTTCTTCGATAGCTTTGATGGCGCCTTCTTCATTTTCGCCATTGCAAGTAAATTCTACTTCCTCACCGGCTTTTATACAAGCGCTCATTATGCCGAGGACAGATTTTGCATTGTATTCCTTATCTTTATATTTTAAAACAACATCACAGCCGAATGGCTGGATAACTTTAACAAGGATCCCGGCTGGCCTTACATGTAAGCCAGATTTGTTTTTAATTAAAAAATTTTTAGAAACCATAGTATTCCCTCCTAAATATAACTGCCTAAAAATTTACGCCCATTTTATAGGGTATGTACTTTTTGATAATACCACATACATAATTTAAAAACAATAGATAAGCTTTTAATAAAGGTAAAATTATCAATCTTGCCATACTGATGGGGGCAATTACTTTATAAGGCCGGAAAATATTGGCGCTATTATTACAGTCATTACCCCGGCAACGGCTATCGATAGGCTGCTCATTGCGCCTTGGGTTTCCCCTAGCCCAATTGCTTTTGTTGTGCCAATAGCATGTGCTGCGTTTCCGAACGCGAGCCCTGTTGCTATTGGGCTTTTTATTTTTAAGATTGTACATATGCTTTTTATGAGCATAGAACCTAATAGCCCGGTTATAACTACAGATATAACTGTAATACCTTCAATGCCGCCGAATTCTTTTGTAATACCTAGGGCTATGGCGGTAGTTACTGATTTAGGCTGTATAGAATTATAAATTATAGGGCTTAGCCCCAAAACTTTTGACATGAAAAAGATTGAAAGGGCACAAGCTAAGCAGCCACAAAAAATACTTATTAGTATGGCGGCCAAATTTGTTTTTAAGGTTTCTAATTGGCGGTACATGGGTAGGGCTAAGGATACAGTTACGGGGGTTAAAAAATATGTTATATTATTTGCGCTAAACTGGTATGTGTTATAGTCGATTTTGAAAATTAAAAGGATGCATATAATAATCGCAGAAGAGGTCAAAATAGGCTCGGCTAAGGGGCTTTTAAGCTTCTGCTTTATTTTTAAACCAATTAAGAAGGAGCCAAGGGTTAGCACGGTGCCAAAATAAGCTGACTCAAAAAACAAATTATTCATGATACGCCGCCTTTTTTCTTTAATTTCAAATTTATAATTATATCTGCTGTTTTACCGGTTACAGCTGCGGTAATAAATGTACTAATAACGCTAATTGCAATAACTGCAAACATATTATCACGGATAGCGCCTATTTCTGCCATTAGGCTAACTGTGGGGGCTACAAAAAAAATTGGCATTGCGGAAATAAGGAAACCAGCTGCCCCCTCAATTTGCTGTGGCTTTATTAAACCTATGCAAAGGCAAATAAACAGCAGGGCAAGCCCATATACGCTGCCTGGGACAGGTGCTGGGATGGCCCTGTTAAGTATCTCCCCCAAAAATGAAAATAATAAGATTATAAAAAGTTGGCTGATAAATTTCATCAAATAGCGCCCTTTCATATACAAGAATTATTTTATTATATTATCAGACAATTTGCGGTTTATAAAGTACATATTTTTAAGTATATAGTAATTTTATGCTAATAGCATGTCAACTAGGTAAACAATATACATTCAAAAACCAACCAGATTGTACAAATTTCAAAAAACTAGCGTTAAGTTTTGGAGTATGATAGAATGTATGCTAGCGAATTTGGAAACTGGCGCTATTTTAAAAATAACCAAAGCTGGGGCTTCGTTACCTTTAAAATTGCTATATTTAAGCGAAGCTTAAATTTCCGTTAAAAGTGGGCGTGCCACATTAAGCGTGTTTTTTATTTTGTAGGCTTATGTGGGCGGATATTGGAGGATATATGAAATGGCTCAAGAAGGTAATAAAATAAAAAAGAGGGCGCGCAGGGGAAGGCGAAGGGCCTTATTGGTTTTAATATTTATTTTTATTATTTTGGCAGGCTTGTTTTTTGCCATATACACTTATGCAGGCAGTATTTTAAAAGACGAGGTAAATTATGCGAAATACGAAGAAATTATAACTGGGTTAAAAGAGCCTAATGTAATTGAAGATATTTTTAAGCCGGTGGCCCAACAAGTAAATTTTATTGTCATGTGCACAGATGAGGACGAGACAAGGACAGACTTAATGGTAATTGGCTCTTTTTTAACTAGGGAAAAGAAGCTAAACTTTATCAGTTTGCCCCGTGATTTATATGTTGAACTGACGGAAGAGCAGGAAAAGGTTTTATTGGATAACGATAGGTTTTTGCCATCAAGGGGCTACCTTAAATTAACAGAATTGCACCACTACGCAGGGCCGGAGCTGGGTGTTGAAATGCTTGTAAATGAAATCGAGGATACTTTTGATATTAATATTGACTATTATGCAAAGTTAAACCTGCAAGGGTTCCGGAGCCTTGTAGATGATATGGGCGGCATATATTTCAATGTGCCGCAAAGGATGTTTTATGACGATTTTACACAAGACTTATGGATTGATTTATACCCTGGGGAGCAGTTGTTAGACGGGGCCCAAGCAGAAGGGCTCTTGCGCTACAGAAAACCTAACTATGGTTACGAATCTATTAGCCCATCGTATACAATGGGTGACCTGGAAAGGCTTGAAGTGCAGCAAGCTTTTATAAAAGAGTTTATTATGCAGCTCCTATCAAAAGATGATTTGATTAATAATGGCCAGGCAGTAATAAATGCTGTCAGCAATTATGTTACAACAAATTTTAATATTAACGAAGTACCTAAATATTTAAAATATATTAAAGACATAGAGATAGGGGATATTGAGACACATACAATCCCTGTCAAAGCAAAAATTATAGGCGGGAACGATTCGGAGTTTATACAAATTGATATGCCAAATGCGGAAGGGCTAATAGGTGAGCTGTTTTTTGGCCAAGATAATATAAAAACTATTTCCAGCAAGGGGAAAAGGGTAAAGATTTTAAATGGTGGGTATATAGATGGCATGGCGGCAAAGAAGCGTGACCTATTACAAGAAAATGGGTTTGAGGTTGCCGAAATAGGCTCTTCGATGTACCCTAAAAATGACCATACCTTTATTTACGTTAAC
Organism: Clostridiales bacterium; assembly: GCA_031285815.1. Taxonomy (GTDB): domain Bacteria; phylum Bacillota; class Clostridia; order Lachnospirales; family JAITVM01; genus JAITVM01. Next base: position 15,505 of record JAITVM010000089.1, read on the forward strand.
AAAGAGGGCTTGGGGTATGATTTGAAAGAGTACTTTGCCGGGTCGCGGGTTAAATATGATAAGAATTTAAAAGATTATGATATAATTATCGTAATAGGGGCAATGGTCGAAGACTAATATTAAAAAATAAACACTTAAAATAAAAAATACCCGGCTTCGGGTATTTTTAGGTTAAAAACTTTTGCCGGATATAAACCTTGTTAACGCCGCTATAGAATAGATAGCGCTGCCTTTATCAAAAGAGGGTGATGCATAAAGGCATGGTTTACAACTAGCTTTAGCGTTTTAGAGCAGGAAACCTCAATATTATAAATATAGAGGTTTTGCCGGTACAATTATGTAATAGCTAAATATTTGTACCGGCTGCAAATAAAATTTGCCATTTGAAGAAAGATTGAGTTAACAGACGGAATATTTAAATAAAGCTAGGGTGGACCTTATTTAAAATCCCTAAACTAAACCAGTAGCGGTTATACAGGGCTTTAAAATATAACCTGAAACAGGCCTCTTAATATATAAGAACAAAATTATAAGCTACTATGGCGAATAGAAATAATTTTGTAGTTTTTATCGTATTTAACAGTATAGGGGGAAAGTCAAAGTAACGGTACATCCGCAGTCGGGATTGTTTTTATAAGTAATAGTGCCATTATGTTGGCTAACTATTTTTTTACATATAGCTACACCTAAACCGTTTCCATTTTCTTTAGTAGTAAAAAAAGAATCTCCAAGCGTAGATATTTTTTCTTCAGGGATTCCATCCCCATTATCTGATATGGATATTATGGCTTCTTGGTCAGTGTTTAATATTTTTATGTTTATTGTGCCTTTTTTGGACGAAATAGCTTCTACAGAATTTTTTAAAATATTTAATATCAAGCTGGAAATACATTTTTTCAAACCTAATATAGAAATATTTTTATCGGGGCAAACGATATAGAAATCAACTTTTGAAGAAAGTGAAACCTTATAGTTTTCTAGAACAGAACAGGCTACGTCATATAAATAAACAATATCAAATTCTTCTTTAACCTCTTCAGTGAGCTGCAAAAAATTCATTATCATCTCATTGATAAGGTTAAGCTGGTTTTTTATAACATTGTAATTTTTTGAGAATAGCCTTTCTGTATCTGCCGACTCTAATAACTCTATATTTGCTTTAACTAACGAAAGAGGATTTTTGACTTCATGCGCAATAGTTGCAGCAATATTTTCTATAGAATCTAATCTATTTGCGTTGTCCATAGTCATCCCTCGAATAAATTAATATAATTATATTATATACTATTTATTTCCAAATGCAAGTGTTTTTTACAATAATTGGGACGATTTTTCTTGTTATTCTATTAAAAATATTTTACGATATATTTTTTACAAATATATATTGAATTACTGCCACAATTGCAATAAAGGGCCGGAAAGCGGCCCTTTATTGGATAGCGGTGTAAACACCTTAGTTTTCTACTTCAGAACGAGGGGGCAATACAAGCCTTGTTCCTGAAATAATTTTGTTAGCGTCTTCAATATTATTGTGTTCCATAATTTTTTCTGCCATTAAGCGTGTCCCATAAAACCTCTCGGCTATTTGCAATAGTGTATCGCCGCTTTGTACAACATAATATTCTGGCAAATCCATAGAGGTTAAATCATCTGTTGTTTCCTGAATTATAGAGCCCACGTCTTCTGGCAGGTTTTCATCATTTGTATCCCCATCAATAAGGTTTTCAGAAAACCCTTCATTAGTAGCGGCACCTTCGCTGCCGTTTTCCTCAATTAGGCTACCACCTTCCCCCGCGCTAGAATTACTTTGTGCAAATACCTCGGTACTTTCGGCTAAGCTTCTATAAGTAGTGCTTAGGGTAACAATATTTTCTTCGAGGTTCGCTATCCTGTCTTGGTTATTCATTAGCCCTATACCCATTACAAAGCTTGTTACAAATAAGACAACGCATAAGCTGACTAATAGGTTTAGGGCTTTCTTTTGTGCATAATATTCTTTTTCTTCTTTTGTTGCTAAGCTGAGAGGCTTCTCTTTAGAATGTGTTTTTTCTTCAGGGATCCAATCGCTTAAATCTTTGGCCAGCCTGGCGGGCTGCCGCTGGTCACGCTTTTCGGTGATATACCTTAAAGTAGGGTCTTTTACAGGCATTTTATCTTTGGCGCCTATGTTATTTGAGACCATATATTCGTGCATTTCGTTATTCTTATCAAAATAGATAAAATAACCTTTTTTCTCTACTAAATCTGTCTGCTCTTTGTTATAGGCATAAAAAGTAGTAGATTTTTCAACCGGGTCGCAAACAAAAATAACTTGGTAAGGCTTCCTAAAATTATTTAAATGGTAGTTAGCGTACCCGGCGTTTAAGTATGTACCGTAGCTTGGCTGCGACTGCATCCACCCTATTACTTCTAGTTCTTGAAAATAAAGCTCTTTTTGCTCAAGCATATACTCCCAAGTTTTATCGGTAAATGTTAAAATGCCGTTGCTGTCAGCGGTATGCTTGCCTTGGATTGCGCCGGATATAAAAATAGCCTCAGAATTATCTATAACAGTATATTTACCAAGTAGTACTGCGAGGCTTTCTTTATAATCGTTGGCTTTTGAATACTGTTTTAAATATGAATAGACATAATCTTCAACATATATTTTAAGCCCGCTGTCTATTGCGCCGATTTGCTTAATATTAGTGGGAAAGTTCATAAAATACCTCCTGTTTTCATTCGTAAAGTTAGCCTAAGCCTATAACAGTTTTAAAATAATTTGTAACCAATGTAATACAGGTTATTTTCATTGAACTGCTTATAGGGCAAACTAAATTTGCCAGATTGGCAAAAGCATTTATCTTTGGCAATATAAATTTTTATCGGCTTTGGCATATTAAGCCGCCTTGCCTTTAAAAAGGCTTGGGCGGTTTGATTTGGTAAGTCTAAGATAACATAATTTAAATTATAAATTATGCCAATACTTGTCGAGCATATCCCATTATAATTCAGGAGAAATTAAGGTTTTTGACAGGACAATATATAAATGTGATTATTATTACGGTAAGCATTAAATAAAAAACAGATTAGACTGTATGCGCTAATCTGTTTTATGAATTTGCTTAAGTGGTTATATAAGTATTAAACTCGTCATCTATTTCAAAGTTTACGCCAAGGTCCCAAATGAAATAAAATGAATTTATATAGGAGGTACCATTATTAATAATTACGCTATACCCGGAGTTTTTTGAAGGCTGGTTTGGATAAAACTCCTTATAATAATTGTTGCCCCCCTTAATGGCAACACAGCTATTTTTATTATCCCATGTAACAGAATACCCCAAAGACTCACAAATTTCTTTAATCGGGAAGAAGCATAAACTGCCGCTTCTTACAATTACTTTATTATTAAGGCGTATGCTATTTACAGTAACGGTGCACTTTTCGTCGGTTTCCGTGGGGACCGTTAGCATGCTTTTCAAAAATTTGTCATTAGATGAGTCAGTGATTAATATGCCGAAAACAACTTTATCATCGCGTAGCGTAAATGGGTTTGTTGTTACGTTAGTGCTTGCAAAAACATAATTGCTGTTTTGCTTAATTAATGTGTAATTTGGCGCATTTGTGAAGCCTTCTTTATTAAAAACATTTATGGATAAAAAAAGGACTGGGGAGTTGACTTTGCCTTTTGGGTTATAATAAAAGTTTACTTTTTCCACAATGTTTTTAGAATTAGTTTTTTCAAACTCGGCGGTCACATGCTTTAGCCATGAATTAGGTATTTTTATAGAATAATCTACTTTAGACCCATATAATATTTTATTTTCAGGAGTAAAAAATTTTGTCGCCAAAACGGGCCCGGATGCAAAAACAGGCGATCTGAACATAATTGTTAGGATTAATAATAAAACTAAAATTCTTCTCATAAAATTTAGGCGGCGAAAGGCGCTTACCTGTTGTGGTATGCGTGAGGCCGCTAACCTCCTGCTTAACTAAGATTAAATGCCCCTTAAAGTATTTATTTTATTTTATGTAGTTGGGGGGGCTTTATACAACCGCTTTGACCTGTTTATAAATTCGGGAAACTCTAACCCAGTACATTGCTGCATTGAAATGGGCATAATAACTGGATTCAATATATAAACGATAAAAAATGAAAAAAGTTACATAATTTTGGATTCAACATAAAATTAAATTAATTACAAAAAGTAGCCATATGCATTGCAAAAAAACTAATTAATACTTTGAAACCTGATTTTATCGATATTGCTAAATAAAGTCAAGCTATCTATTGAGTTTATATTTTTTTCATAAGGGTCAATATACCCAATCAGCAGGTCGCCGTTACGGTATACATAGTAGATGCCCATTGCTTTATGGTACCTAATAGCATAAAAGGCTTCGCCAATTTCAATTATTCTGCTTGGCTTATCTAGGTTGGGCAAATATTTGTCAAAGGGCAGCCTATTATCAGGATGGCTAAAAATAATATAACTCGATTGGAGAAGTGTGACAAGTAAGAAGAATATTAATATATATGTAAAAACTGAAATTTTTGACAAATTAATACCCCCTGGATATCACACTATTTTACAAAGCACTTATTCATATTAACGCTATTTTTAGTATAATAATAACAAGAGTGGATTTTATTTTCAAGATGTACTGTAATTATTTTTCAGACGTGTATATATTTAACCCTAAAAAATTAAAATAAAAAAGGCCATACTTAACAAAATGAAAAATAGGCCAATTTTATTTTATACTAAGCGGAGCCTTTTAATTAAAATTACCGGCTTTAAATGCGTTTAACAGAAAGGGCGACTTTCTCCCCGTTAATGTTCCACTCTACGCTATTTTCAAGTATATCGCCGTCAACGATTGAGTTTGCCAGTGTTTCAGATTTTATTTCATCTGCATTTTTGATAATAACGTTGTGTAGGTTTTTATTTGCGGAATAAATAACTTCTATCTTATCCAAAACATCGAACCCAGAGTCTTTGCGCATATTTTGTATTTTACTTATTAATTCGCGCACATAGCCCTCTTCAATTAAACTTTCAGTCAAAGATGTATCAAGCACAGCAGTTATATTTTTATCTGTAACTGCAGCATACCCTTCTATTTTAGCAGATTCGAATAGCACATCGCTTAGTGAGATTGTAACTTCTGTGCCTTCTATTTCAAAACTTGTTGGGCCGCCCTGCAATTCACCCATTAATTTGTTGCCGTCAACACTTGAAAGGTATTGAGAGATTTTGGGGAGTAGCTTCCCGTATTTAGGGCCAAGGGTTTTTAACTGCGGCTTAAACGTGTAGGTTTGGAATTTAGAGGCATCATCTATAAAAGAGGCCCCTTTTACATTAAGCTCTTCTTTAATTATTTCAATAAACTCATCATCCAGCCCGCGTTCTGATTTAACATACAGTCTGCTTAATGGTTGGCGGTTTTTTAAATTAGCCTCATTACGGCAGGCACGGCCTAGGGTTACTATTTGTAAAGTGAGGGCCATTTTATCTTCTAAAGCGCTATCCACATATTCACCATGGTATACAGGGAAATCGCAAAAATGTACGGATTCCGGCGCGTTTTGGTCAACAGATAAAACAAGGTTATTATAAATATCTTCTGACAAAAATGGTATAAACGGCGCAGCTAGTTTTACAAATTCAGTTAAAACCGTATAAAGTGTCAAATAAGCGTTTATTTTTGGCTGTGGCATGCCGGTTGCCCAAAACCTTTCACGGCTCCTCCGGATATACCAGTTAGACAGTTCATCTATAAAGTCTGACATAGCCCGGGATGGTTCTGTTATTTTATAAGAATCAAGGCAGCTGTCAACATATTTAATTAAGGTATTTAGTTTTGATAAAATCCATTTGTCCATTACACCCAATTGTTTTAGCGAATATTTGGTTGGGTCAAAATTATCAATATTAGCATAAAGCACATAAAATGCATATGCATTTTTAAGTGTCCCCATAAACTTCCGCTGCACTTCATTAACCGGCCCATCATGAAAACGCCTAGGGAGCCATGGCGAAGCGCTGGTATAGAAATACCACCTTACGGCATCCGCGCCTTGGTTATTTAACGGGAGCCATGGGTCAACGACATTGCCCTTGTGCTTGCTCATTTTTTGGCCGTCTTTGTCTTGTACATGCCCTAAGACAAGTACGTTTTCATATGGTGGTTTGTCAAAGAGCAGTGTGGATATTGCCATTAAGGTGTAAAACCAGCCACGTGTTTGGTCAACGGCCTCCGAAATAAAATTAGCCGGGAAGTTGCTTTCAAAAACTTCCTTGTTTTCAAATGGGTAATGGTGCTGGGCAAATGGCATAGCGCCAGAGTCAAACCAGCAATCAATAACTTCTGGGGTACGGTTCATTTCGCCGCCGCATTTTGGGCAGGTAAGTTGAACTTTATCTATATATGGCTTATGGAGCTCGATATCATCCGGGCAGTTAAAGCTCATAGACTTTAATTCTTCTATGCTGCCGATAGCATGGTAATGGCCGCATGAACTGCAGTGCCAAATAGGTAGCGGGGTCCCCCAGTACCGTTCACGGCTAAGGCCCCAATCCAAAACGTTCTCTAAAAAGTTTCCAAAACGCCCATGCTTAACATTATCTGGGTACCAATTTACTGTGTTGTTGTTTTCTACAAGCTTATCCCTCAGGGCGGTCATTTTAATGAACCAAGTATCCCTTGCATAATACATTAAAGATGTATCGCAGCGCCAACAGAAAGGGTAATTGTGGTTATAGCTTTCTGTTTTAAATAATAAATTATTGCCAGCCAAATATTTTATAATTATTGGGTCGGCGTCCTTTATAAAAACAGAGCTCAAATCCCCACATGAATTTATAAATTTCCCGTCCGGGCCAACTAGTTGGACAAATGGCAGGTTATAGTCACGGCCAAGCCTAGCATCGTCCTCGCCAAAAGACGGGGCAATATGGACTACGCCAGTTCCGTCTGAAAGTGTTACATAATCATCACAGACAACAAAATGCTTATCTTCTTTTGTATCGCCTGCATAATTAAAAAGGGGGGAGTAGCGTACACCCTTTAATTGTGCACCCATAAATTCATCCAAAACCTCGTATTCGAAATTAAGGTTATTTTCTGCAAGGGCTTTAGCAAGGATATACTTCTCGTTATTGCTTTTATTTAAAACTTTTATATAAGCCTCATTAGCGTTTACAGCAAGCGCAACGTTTGAAGGGAGTGTCCATGGTGTTGTAGTCCAGGCGAGGATATATTCATTTTCGCTATCTAGTAATTTAAATTTGGCTGTGACAGTAGTATCAGTAACATCTTTATAGCCCTGCGCAACTTCGTGTGAAGAAAGCGCTGTGCCACAGCGCGGGCAATATGGTACAACTTTGTGGCCTTTATAAATGAGCCCTTTGCCCCATATAGTTTTCAGTGCCCACCATTCAGATTCAATATAATTATTGTCATATGTTACATATGGGTTATCCATATCGACCCAAAATGCAACCCTGTCGCTCATTTCCCGCCATTCTTTTTCGTATTTCCATACGCTTTCTTTACATTTTTGGATGAATGGCTCTATACCATAAGTTTCGATTTGTGGCTTACCGCTTATCTCAAGCATTTTTTCTACTTCTAATTCTACAGGTAGCCCGTGGGTATCCCAACCAGCCTTTCTTAAGACATTATAACCTTTCATTGTTCTGTACCTTGGGATTAGGTCTTTAAAGGCACGGGTTTCTATGTGCCCAAAATGGGGCTTGCCATTAGCGGTTGGCGGCCCGTCATAAAAAGTGAACAAGGGGGCGCCTTCGCGCAATGATAAAGATTTTTCAAAAATTTTGTTTTCCTTCCAAAACTTTTCGATTTCGAGTTCCCTTTGTACATAACTTATATTGGGGTCTACTTTTTTATACATTTTTTTAACCTCCATGATTTTGTAGCCTGATAAATACATTTTCATACCCGTACAAATAAAAAATCCCCTTTTCGTTATATACAGGACGAAAAGGGGATGATAATTTCCGCGGTACCACCTGGATTGGCTAAAAAAAGCCCACTCTCATATCCTATAACGGGGATAAGCCGTCAAAGCCTACTAAAAAATGTTCAGCCAGCCGCCGGAAAACCTTTATGCAGCGATATTCCGCCAGAATAGTTTATTAGGCTTGCACCAACCCTAATTCGCTGAAAAACCCAAAATGGCATACTGTCCGCATAATTGCGTTTAAATATTTAAAAGTATTATAACGTTGGTTTGTTTTTTTGTAAAGGGGGCTGATAATGTTAAAAAATTATTGATATTGTAATAATCATATTAAGGGGGTATCATAAAAACAAAATATTTTTTGATTTTATAATATTGAGGTGGCGGAGAATGGACAGTAAAAATTTAGCCTTATTAACTGACTTATATGAATTGACAATGATGCAAGGGTATTTTTCAGCCGGGGCGGTAGATAAAGAATGCATTTTTGACATGTTTTACAGAAAAAACCCTTCACATAATGGGTATGCGGTGTTTGCCGGGCTTTCGCAGGTAATCGAATATATAAAAAATTTGAAATTCTCAGAAGATGATATCTCTTATTTAAAATCCCTTAATTTGTTTACCAGCGGGTTTTTAGGCTACCTGCAGGGGTATAAATTTACTGGGGATATTTATGCAGTGAAGGAAGGGGCGGTTGTGTTCCCCAACGAGCCGCTAATTGTGGTTAAAGCAAATATTATGGAAGCCCAGCTTATAGAAACTGCCATATTAAATATAATAAACCACCAATCATTAATTGCAACTAAAGCATCCAGGGTATGTTTTTCTTCAGGGGGTGATATTGTCCTCGAGTTTGGGTTACGCAGGGCCCAAGGCCCTGACGCCGGCATTTATGGTTCAAGGGCAGCTGTAATAGGCGGGTGCAATGCCACCAGCAATGTATTAGCTGGCCGGATGTTCGATATCCCAGTCCGGGGCACGCATGCGCATAGCTGGGTTATGAGTTTTGATAGTGAAATAACTGCTTTTAGGGAGTATGCAAAAGCTTTCCCTGACACATGTATATTTTTAGTGGATACTTACGATACGATAAAATCTGGCGTGCCAAATGCTATTAAAGTTTTGGATGAATTAAAAGCTGCGGGCCAATTGCCAAAAAGTTATGGTATACGGCTTGATAGCGGGGATTTGGCGTACTTATCTAAAACAGCCAGGTCAATGTTAGATAGTGCGGGTTATCAAGGGGCTATTATTTCAGCGTCCGGGGATTTAGACGAATACCTAATCGAATCGCTTAAACTGCAAGGGGCACAGATAACAACATGGGGGGTGGGCACAAACTTAATCACATCAGCTGATTGGCCTGCATTTGGCGGCGTATATAAATTAGCTGCGGAAAAAGGTGAAGATGGCTCGTATACCCCAAAAATAAAAATTTCTGAAAATACTGCAAAAGTTACAAACCCGGGCGTCAAAAAAATATACCGCTTATATGACAAAAAACATAACAAAATGAAAGCGGATTTAATAACCCTTTCCCATGAAAAAATAAATGAAAATGAAGATTTAGTTATATTTGACCCAAATGACACCTGGAAGCGTATGACATTAAAAGCTAACGAATTTACGGCGGAGGAGCTCTTGGCCCCAATATTTATAAAAGGCGCGTGTATATATGAAACGCCTTCTGTTATGGAGATTAGGGAATATTGCATCCAGCAGAAAAATACTTTGTGGGATGAATATAAACGCAACTTAAACCCACATGTGATGCCGGTTGACCTTTCACAGGAGCTTTACGATTTAAAACAAGAGTTGATAGGTAAGCATAGGGGATAATTGGGTATATTCTGTTTTGGGTTTAAAAAAGCCGATATACAGCTATACTTATATGTGAGGTGTAGGACATGCAAGAATTTACTTTGTTTCGAGGTTATAGGGTAAAGCTTTCTTCGCTTAGCAAAAGGGATGCAGAGAGGTTTTCGCAGTGGAGCCAGGACGACGAATTTTTGCGGAATATGTATACAGATTTCGCATACCCAAAGACAATTGATTTTTATATTGATAAAATTATTACGAATGGGAATTCTAATAATATTTTGCAGTTTGGGATTAGGACGATAAATTGTGAAAACCTTAATGATAATAATTTATTGATAGGCTACGTATTTTTAAAGAATATTGAATGGAATAACCGCTCTGCACAACTAGAAGTTGCAATTGCCGAAAGGGATTTTGTAAATTTGGGCTTGGGTTCTGAAGTCGCCCAGCTAATCTTGGATTATGTTTTTAATGAGCTTAACCTAAACCGCATTGAATCGTGTGTAATGTCTAACAATATTGGGGCAATCCGGATGTTTGAAAAGGCTGGGTTTTCTATCGAAGGCGTAGGGCGCGAAGCGGTTTTTAGGGATGGGGTTGCCCTTGATAAAATTTATTTAGGCATTTTGGCAAGCGAGTGGAGGGCGAAACAAGGCGAAGAAAAAGAAGAAGGGCTGGGCGAACTAGATACCTTGGATGGGTATGAAGAATACGATGGCTATGATGATGAGGGTACATTGGAAGATTGAAAATATAATATTAACAGCTTACTTTATATAAATGAATTAAGGCAGCAGGTGCCACAAAATAGCCAACAAACATATTTTTAAGTTTGTTGGCTATTTTGTGGCTTATATTGCTTTTGGGTTATAGTACCTATGTTTTTTTCTTGTTACCGTACCATATTGGATGGCATTTTTAGGGCATTGGTGGATACAAGCTAAACATTTGGCGCAAGTTTTGTTTTGCCAGGTAGGTTTTTTTTCAATTATAACGATGCAGCCATCAGGGCATATTTTTTCACATAAGCCGCAGTATGTACAGTTATTGTCGGCATAAAATTTTCTAGCCGATGACCTATATTTTAATAACATATGGTTTAATGCATTTGATATTGGCTCTGTGACAAAATCTGCCGGCTTATCAATGTTGTTTGCTTTTAATAAAACCATATTTGCGGCAGCAGCGGCCATATGCCCTGCTTTATTTATTATATAGCCGGCCCTGGTTTCTTTTGGGGTTTTTGAAAAGCCCAATATATAGCTTGAAGGCATTTTTATTTTGAAAAAGCTATTTAGGATAATGCCCTTGCTTAAGAGTATGTCTGAAAAATTTTTGTCAGTGGCACCGCAAAAACTGGCATATGTCAATATTAAATAAAAATATTGGGCGGTGTAATTTAAAAAAGTAAGTTCGTCAAGGAAAGCCTCTATTATTTTAGGGATATTTAAATAATGTACCGGTATAACAAAACCTACGCTTTCTGTATCTTGGATATATTTGCGCCGTAGGTTTTTTTTAAGCTCTGTATTGATGCAAATTAATTTTTTGTCGCCGGTTATTTCTGATACGGCCTTTGCTATATATTCCGAATTGCCTGTTGCAGAAAAATAATATATCATTAGCTTCCATTACCGAAAAATTTATTGCTGAACTTTTGGGTAACGGGGCACCCCCTTTGGCTATCTTAATGGGCTTTTTGTAAAATTACTGCTTTGGCGGCGGCCCATAACTTTTTTTGCCGCTAAATCTTATGCAATAAGCTTAATATAATTAAAGCACAGGTATGCCGCAATAAAATGTAAAAATATGTATATTGGATTTGTTTATTTGTTTTTTGATGAGGTTTTATAATAAATTTAAACCGGCATTAAATTCTTTAGGGGATTTGACGAATAAATTATATATAAGTTAATATGTTTCGGCTTTTTGGAGGGTAAAATGGCGATTGAATTAAGTTTATGCATGATAGTTAAAAATGAAGGGAAAAACCTCTGTAATTGTTTGGATTCGGTTAAGGGGGTATTTGACGAAATAAATATCGTTGATACAGGGTCTATAGACAATACTGTTGAATTAGCTAAAAGATATACTGATAGGGTATTTTATTATGAATGGGAAGATGACTTTGCAGGCGCCAGAAATTTTTCATTCTCTAAAGCGACAAAAGAATATATAATGTGGCTCGATGCTGACGATATTGTAACTCAAGAAAATGTAAAAAAGCTACTAAAACTTAAAAAAGGGCTTAGCCGCGATATCCAATATGTGATGATGTATTATTACTATAATATTGATGAAAATGGTAATTCGTTATTAACCCAAAAGCGGGAGCGTATTTTGAAGCGCAGTGCAGGTTTTTCATGGGTTTCCCCAGTACACGAATATGTAGATGTGTCTGGCAAGGGTTTATCTGCTGACATATTTATTTCACATAACCACCGTGAGTTAAGTAAACGGTCCATGGAGAGGAATTTTAGGATACTTGAAAAATTAATTAAGTTAGGCAACAGGGATAAGCGTATCATCAAATATTATGCCCAAAGTTTTTCTGATGAAAAAGATTTGGATAAAAATTTGAAATACATAAACCTTTTTATTGAAATGAATAAAGAAGATAGCATTGTTGACCCAAGTATTTATTTGAAGGCTTATGAAATTTATGCTACAAAAAAGGATTACGAGAATGCTTTTAAAGTCTTAAAAGAATCTGAAGGGCTGTTAGGCAATACGTCTGAGTATCAATGCATTTTGGGGTGCTACTATTGGGATGTTAAGAAGGATAAAGAGAAATCTTTGGAATGTTTTTATAGGGCATTAGGGTGTACTGGTGAAACTTTAATTGTCAGGGATGAGGGGTATTATTACTTTAAACCAAATTTCTTTTTGGGGAGGGTTTACTTATCCAATAAGGGTTATCAGCCGGCTTATGAATTTTTTAAAAAAGCCTACTCTTTTAGGCAATATGATGAATTAAATGAAATAGTTAAAAAAATTGAAAGATATATTGGCTTAAGTAAAAAATTATAGTTTGATATCAAGTAAAGGCGCTTTGCATGTTAGCCCATGCAGGGCGTTTTTATTTTTTTATTTGTATATTTTAATGCCCTTTTAGTAAAAATGTAGTTAATGGTTATTTTGGATATGATAGGAGGGCAATATGGCTATAGAGATTAGCTTGTGCATGATAGTAAAGGATGAAGAGGGTAATTTAGGGAACTGTTTAAAATCAATTGATGGCATATTTGATGAAATAAATATAATCGATACCGGGTCTAATGACAGGACTGTGGAAATTGCAAGACAGTATACGGACAGGGTTTATTTTTATAAGTGGGGTGATGATTTTGCTGCAGCCAGAAATTTCTCGTTTTCGAAAGCAACAAGAGAATATATTATGTGGCTGGATGCAGATGATGTTATAACCCCGGGGAATGTTTTAAAACTTAAAAAATTAAAAAAAATCCTTAGCCGGGATATTATGTATGTGTCAATGTATTATTACTATTCTTTTGATGAAAAAGGGAGGCCGCTTTTAACACATAAAAGGGATAGGATAGTTAAACGTTCTGCAGGTTTTTTGTGGATAGGGGCAATACATGAGTATATAGATGTTTCGGGGAAAGGGCTTGTAGTTGATATTTATGTAAATCATAATGCCGGAAGAGGTAAAGGGTCCCATAAAAGGAATTTTAAAATCCTAGATAAATTAATTAAATCGGGCAATAAAGATATACGCATAATAAGGTATTATGCAATAGGTTTATTTGATGAGGGCGATTATGACAAAGCCCTGGAATATATGAATATTTTTATTGATATGAATAAACGGGAAAAAATAAT
>JAITVM010000152.1 GCA_031285815.1 Clostridiales bacterium
CGGATCCTTTTTACAGAAAAATTTTTACATGGCCCAAAAAAAAACGGATACATTTTTCGTATCCGTTTTTTTTCAACCACTTATTTCATTATATATTAATTATTACTACTCTTGGACCAACTCGCACTCGCCTAAAATAAGCATTTTGAAAACACCATTATCTTCGTAGTTGCGAAAATTCCCCTTTACCTTAACGGTATCTCCAACCTTAACAGAATCCACAACAAGCGAATCAAAATAGCACATTACACCGTCGCTCTCATTCCAGTCAACAAAGTTGTTGAAAACGATATAGCATACATCCGTTTTAGGGGCATTGTCTTTTGGGCGCGCCGTTTCAGATATTGTACCAATAAACACAACTTCCTGACCTGTGTATACCTCTGTAGCAGCGGCCTCATCCATTACAAATTCAGAAAGCAAACTATCAGCGGCTTTTATCTTAGTATCAATAGGTGCCGCTTGATTTGGTACCGCAATTCCTTCAAACTTATGAAAAATACTTGCCGCATCCGCTCTTGTTATGTTTCCTTGTGGATTGAAAGCATTATTTTCTGTTGTTTTAATTATTCCTAATTTAATAATATCCTGCGCCGCATTTTTTGCATAATCCATAATATCAGCCTCATCATCAAACATAATATATTGCTGTGTTAGAACAATATCAGTGTTCAACAAGTACAAACATTTTAACGCCATAACCCCGAAATCTTGCCTTGTTATGCTATCTTCCGGCCCAAATTTACTGTCGCCATAGCCGCTTATAACCTGGTTTGCCGCTGCCCATTTCACAGCATCCGAATATAACCCACCTTCTACCACATCATTAAATGGGTTAGCAAGATTGCTTGTATCGGGGCTTCCCGCTATACGATAAAGGGCATTGACAGACACGCCACGTGTCAGAGCCCCACCGGGATTGAAAAGCTTGGGGGTAACGCCATCCATAATACCTTCATTATATACATATAAGACGTCCTCAAAGTACTCTGCGCCCGCCGGCACATCTTCAAAGCTTGCCACCGAAACAGCCAAAACAGGCTGAAGTGAAAAGCCCACCACCAAAGCAAGAAATGTTGCTAAAAATTTTTTCTTCATAAATAAAATATCTCCTTTAATTATTATTTTACACATCTACCTGAATAAACGTTTTTTACAATAATTTGTTCTATAAAATTTCAACTAATAAAAAAAGTCACCAATTGTAGATTTTTGAAAAAAATCAGACTCAATACTGCCGCTTTTTCCTGTCCTTGAAAAACTAAAGTTTAAGGCACCACACGATAGGTCGTAATTCACAAAGAATTTCCATAGCCCAGTGGAACGCTGATAAAATCAGTAACTTCAGGTTTTTTTATTGACCATATTTTTTACAAAGATATTGCATATAACAAAAATTTGAAATATAGTGAAAAGAGGAATTTAAAATTGTTTAGCTTGGATAGTATATATGGTATATCGGCAATAAAATAAGTTAGTGAATATTACATAAAAAACGTGGAGGGGCAACTGTATGATGATAATAATTCTAGAAGATGATACGGCTTTATGCAATGGCATCGAACTGGCTCTTGCATCTCCTGGCAGGCAGTTTATATCTTGCCATAATATTGTTTCAGCAAAAGCGGCACTTAAAAGCAATATACCTGATTTATTTATATTGGACATTAACCTACCAGACGGGTCGGGGTTAAACTTCTGCTCAGAACTGCGGGTGGCAGGGTATACGGCGCCAATTCTTATGCTGACCGCCAATGACACAGAACTGGATATGGTAACGGGGCTTCAAAGCGGTGCAGACGATTACGTCACAAAGCCGTTTTCGCTTGCCGTTTTACGTGCGCGGATTGAAGCTTTATTTCGGCGCGGTTCATACAAAGATAAAAATATTGTTCCAGGTATATTTGCTTTTGATTTTGAAACCCTGCGCTTTGAGAAAAACGGGCAAGCCGTTGAATTATCAAAAACAGAGGCACGGTTATTACAGATACTTTTTACAAACCGGGGCCATGCGCTAACCCGCGAACGCCTGCTTGAGTTAATATGGCCCGATGGCACAGGATACGTTGACGAAAACGCATTATCTGTAGCGGTACGGCGCCTCCGCGCAAAATTAGAGGATGACCCGTCGAGCCCCCAGTATATAAAGACTATTCACGGTATCGGCTATAAATGGGCGGCGAGCCTATGATTTACAATAAAAAGCTATTGCAAAAGCTTGACGAAATGCTTGACAAAGCGATTGCGGGGACATTTGAAGCGCAGTCTTACGATGAGAGCCAGCTATCGAAAATCGAATCAAAAATGGCGCGGTTTCTTGAACAATCCCGGTTAAAACAAGAGCAGGCCGAAGCGGAGCGCGGGCACGTCCGTTCATTGATTAGCGACATATCCCATCAGACCAAAACACCGCTTGCTAATGTCGCACTCTATACAGGCCTGCTTGCCGAACAGGATTTGACGAATGGGCAAACAAAGCTTATAGATCAAATTTCAGTAAGCACCAATAAATTAACATTCTTAATACAGTCACTCGTTAAAACGTCCCGTTTGGAAAGCGGCATTATCAAAGTTGAACGAAAACCTGGAAATATTTTTGATTTGATTGCTGCTGCCGCCACCGAGTGTGAAGGCCTTGCCGGCGCAAAGAACATCAAATTATCATTTGCCGAAAATAATAACCCGATTGTGGCGTTATATGATTTTCGCTGGTGCACGGAGGCGCTTTTCAACATCATCGAAAACGCCGTAAAGTACACGCCGGAAAATGGCAGTGTGGCCATCACTGTTATGGCATATGAGATCTTTGCCCGTATTGATGTGGCAGACACAGGGCGCGGAATCCAGGAGGAAGATTTGCCAAAAGTATTTAGAAGGTTTTGGCGTGCGGTTGATTCTACGGGAAGCCCCGGCGTCGGAATCGGCCTTTATCTTGCTAGGCAGATAATCACAGCCTGCGGCGGTTATATTAAGGCCAGTTCAGAATTGGGGAAAGGGTCAACATTTTCTGTGTTTCTTTCAAAAGTGTAAGATGCAGGAAATATTCTCGAAAGGTATGGGCACTATAATAAAGGCAGCCAAAAAATTTGGCTGTCATTTTTATTCTGGAGGCAAACCTATGACTTTATTAAAAACAAGTAATTTAAAAAAATATTATGGTGTGAACGCGGAAGTCAAAGCGGTTGACGGCGTTGATTTTACAGTTGAATCAGGTGAATTTGTATCTGTCATCGGCAGTTCGGGAAGCGGCAAATCAACACTCCTGCATTTGCTCGGCGGGCTTGACCGCCCGACAGGTGGCACGATTGAGGTTAACGGCAAACAAATATATTCAATGAAAGATGACGAGCTTACTATTTTTCGCCGCCGAAATATTGGATTTGTGTTCCAAAGCTATAACCTTGTACCTGTACTTAATGTAGAAGAGAATATCCTGCTGCCGATCCAACTTGACGGCAATAATCCAGATATGAATTTCATCAACAATGTAATCGAAACGCTTGGCCTTTCTGAGAAGCGCAATGCTATGCCTAACCAACTTTCCGGCGGCCAGCAACAGCGTGTGGCAATCGCCCGCGCTATTGCAAGTAAACCTGCAATTGTCCTTGCAGATGAGCCGACCGGCAATCTTGACAGCAAGAGTAGTATGGACGTTATGGGGCTACTTAAAGTGAGCGGCGAAAAATTCGCTCAGACGATTGTGCTGATTACCCATAACCCTGAAATCTCGCAGATGGCAGATAGAACCATCCATATTGAAGATGGCCGCATTGTAGGCAGGGCGGCAGGTGGTGAGGGCAGATGAATGTGGCTAATAAGCAAATCATAAACAGGCTGGCCCTGCGTTTCCTTAAAGCAGGCAGGGCCCGTAATATAATCGCAGTAACCGCCGTTATACTCACAACACTCATGTTTACAAGCGTTTTCACCCTCGGCAGCAATATGCTCACTACCATCCAAAACGAAACTATGCGGCAGGTCGGTTCAAGCGCGCACGGTGGATTGAAATATTTGACGATGGAGCAGTATGAGCATTTCGCACAGTCCCCGCTAATCAAAGACATATCGTATAGCCGGGTACTCTCGCTTGCCGAAAATAAGCCCCTTCAAAAACTGCAATGCGAAATCCGCTATTCCGAGGACAAGATGGCAGAATGGTATTTTTCATACCCCAGCACCGGTAAAATGCCCCAGCTTGATAACGAGATCGCCTGTAGCACAATTATGCTTGACGCCCTTGGAATTTCACATGAAATTGGCGCGCTTGTCCCTTTAGAGTTTTCGGCCGGCGGCGTTAGCTATTCCGAAACATTTACTCTTTGCGGGTATTGGGCCGGCGACCCGGTTATGGCGGCACAACAGGTTTGGTTATCTGAAGGGTATGTGGATTCTGTGGTTGCGGAAAACATAATAGATGAAAATGACCAGCTCACTGGAACGATAAATGCAGAGGTGTGGTTTTCAAATTCACTGGATATTGAAAACAAAATACTGCGGCTTATTGAAGAAAG
>JAITVM010000221.1 GCA_031285815.1 Clostridiales bacterium
AATCATTCCCCGGGGAATTAAGCAGGTTAAGCCCTTTAATTTCAGAGCTTTCACCATAGTTTAAAATATCTGTGACCGTAGCGTGCCCTGCTTTTTGTATACACCCCAGCGACTTATCTTCAAGCGTCGTTATCCCGCCATCTTTGTTGCCGGGTGAAGGGTTTTCATAAACAGGCTGTTTGTGGCTGATAAAATATTCTTTAAAGCCGTTTATCATTTCTACAGTTTTATCAAAAATATTTTTATTAAGGCACCTATCCATAAGGATTGTTTCAGCGCCGAACATTTCCGGCACTTCCGTCAATATAGCCGTACCGCCTTCCGCAACAACCCTATCAGAAAAAATGCCAACCAAAGGGTTAGCCGTAATTCCAGAAAACCCGTCGCTGCCGCCACATTTTAGCCCTACAATAAGTTCTGACATTTTAACCGGCACCCTGGAAAAGCCGCTGGCATACTGGGCCAGTTCTTTAATTAATGAAAGGGCTGTTTCAATTTCGTCCTCAACATCTTGGCAAACAAGGAACTTTACCCGGCCAGTATCGCCAAACCCAAGCATATCCTGCAGCCCTTTGATCCCGTTGTTTTCACAGCCAAGCCCAAGGACGAGTACCGCCCCTGCGTTAGGGTGGTTAATAAGGCCTGCCAAAGCCCTCTTTGTGTTCTCATGGTCTTGCCCAAGCTGCGAACACCCGTATGGGTGCGTAAAACAGTATATGCCATCAATACCCCCCTTGACATAGCACTGGGATTTTTCCGCTATAATAGTACCTATTGAGTTAACGCAGCCGACCGTAGGTATTACCCAAATTTCATTTCGGATGCCTACTTTTCCATTTTCCCTTCTGTAACCCATAAATTCACCTGCCGGCATTGGTTTAGGCGGCGTAAGCTTCGGCTCATAATTATATTTAATTTCACCCAAAAGCCCGGTTTTAATATTATGGGTATGGACATGCATACCGGCTTTAATTTCCGATATGGCGTGGCCGATGGGGTAGCCATATTTTATGACCCCACTGCCTTCATGTATATCTTTTATTGCTATTTTATGCCCCATCGGTATATCGTTTATAGCAGTAATTTCTGCCCCTGCCGCAACAAAGCTTTCCCAGGCGCGTATTTGTGAAACGGCGACAACTACGTTGTCGCCTGTTTTGATTAATACCGTATTCAATAAATCCACCTACTAAGTACAGATTCTATGGCCTTGCGTATGCCTTTATCCCTTATGCCTTGCAGGTACCTTCCTACTGCGTCTGCAAAGCCTTGTATTTCACTCAAATCCCTGCCCCAAAAATCTTCACGCTTTAAAAAAGCTTCCGCAAATTTATCTGCCGGGAGGTTTTTATTGTCCGCAAAAAATTCCAGTACAGCTTTGTCATCCATAATTTCATATTCTTCCGCCCCACGTTTTGAAAACAGCCTACCATCGCGCATTTCGCCCGAATAAAAAGCCATAAGCGAAGAAAGGGCAAAGCAAAGCGGTTCCGGCAAGCTGCCTGTGCCCTCAAAAGCTTCTAATATTGTGGGCAGCACCCGTGATTTAAACTTTGATACAGAGTTTAACGAAATTGAAAGCAGGCTATGTTTTATAAATGGGTTTTCAAACCGCTCCATTACAGAGTCAGAAAATTCTTTTACTTCGCCGGCAGGCAGTGGCACATATGGTGCAAGCCCAGTGTAAACATTATGTTCAAGCATACGGCGCAATTGTACATCGCCCATAAGCTCGCCTACCGTATCCAAACCCGCTAAATAAGCGGATAAAACTGTAGATGTATGCGCGCCGTTTAATATGCGCACCTTCCGCTCGCGGTAAGGCTGCAAATTATCTGTAAATATAACAGGCAGGCCCGCTTTATCAAAAGGCAGTTCTTTTTTTACAACTTCAGGCTGGGTAGATTCAATGACCCAAAGCGCGAAGGGCTCGCCTGCTACCATAAGCTTGTCTTCATAGCCAAGCCCCGCTTCTATTTCCCCGGCCATGTCTTTTGGGTAACCCGTAACTATACGGTCCACAAGCGTCTGGCAAAATATATTGCTGTTATTAAGCCATTCTACAAAACCCTCCGGTAAATTCCATAACGCACATAATTTTTCACAACATTCCCGTAGGGCGGCCCCATTTCTTTCAATTAGCTCAACCGGCAATATTATGAGCCCTTTATCGCCATCCCCATTAAATGCTTGCCAACGTTCATAAAGAAATTTAGTAAGCTTCCCGGGGTATGATTTTGGCGGCGTAAGTGATAAACTGTCGCTGCTGTCAAAAACAATCCCCGCTTCGGTTGTGTTTGATACAATAAACCTAAGCTCCGGGGCCTTTGCCAATTCTGAATACATATCATATTGTGAATAGCAGTCTAAGGCACCCATAACAGAGGTTATTGCCCTTTTTGTATTTATTGTTTCGCCGCCTTGCTTCCCGCGCAATAGCACGGTATAAATGCAGTCCTGCCCGTTTAAGGCGCCAAGGCCCCCGAACGGGATAGGCTTTACTATCATAATGCCATTGTCCATCAAGCCCTGCCCATTTGCAATATCAACCATCCAGTCTACAAATGCACGGAGAAAATTGCCCTCCCCAAATTGAAGGGTTTTAATAGGGCGGTTTGTTTTTTTTACTATTTCGTTAATCTTTTTTATACTATTCACCTCTAAACATCAAACCCAAAAAAACGGGCGGTGTTGTAATAACATATGTCTTCAACTATTTTTCCAAGCGTATCAAAATCATCCGGGTATTCGCCGTTATCAACAAGCCCGCCAATGAAATTGCACAGGATGCGGCGGAAATACTCATGCCTTGTATAAGATAAAAAGCTGCGGCTATCGGTTAACATGCCTACGAAGTTGCCAAGCAATGTACTATTGGCGTAATCAAGGAGCTGCTTTTCCATCCCTGATTTAGAGTCGTTAAACCACCACGCGGCCCCAAGCTGTATTTTCCCCGGGCACCCGGCATCGGCCATAAAGCATGCCGCAATGCTTGCTATTATCTCACTGTCTGCAGGGTTAAGGCTATACAGTACCATGCGTGGCAATTGGCCATCTTTGTTTAAGGCATCTAATAGAAACGCAAGGTTTTGTGGCGACCCATTTCCATTCATAGAATCAAACCCGGTATCCGGCCCCAGCTTATCGAACATAGTAGAATTTAAATTGCGCATGCACCCGAAGTGGATCTGCATAACCCAGCCCAGTTCATGATAACGTTTCCCCAAATGCAAAAGGATGGCAGAATGATATTTGTTTTCTTCTAATTTAGTAATATCCCCGCCATTCAAAGCTTTTAAAAATATTTCATTTAATTCCGTTCCGGTTGAAGGTTCAAATATACAGCCCTCCAAAGCATGGTCAGAGGCGCGGCAGCCCATATTGTTAAAGAAATCAATTCTTTTATCGATAGCCATAATAAGCCCTTTGTAGCCGTCAATTTTTATCCCGCTTGCATTTTCTAACTGGCCAATGTACCCATTAAAACCCGCCGCTTTTAAATTCATGGCCTTATCTGGGCGGAAAGCCGGTAGGACTTTAACATTAAAGGCTGTGTCTTCGGATATTTGCTTATGGAACGCCAAATCGTCAATTGGGTCGTCAGTTGTGCATATAACTTTTACATTAGACTGCTCAATAAGGCCGCGGGCACCCATATTGGCACCGGAAAGTTTTTTATTGCATTCGTCGTATATTTCTCTAGCCGTATCTAAGTTAACCGGCTTTTCTATTCCGAAATAACGCTTTAATTCAAGGTATGACCAGTGGTATACAGGGTTTCCGATAGCTTTAGGCAAAACAGAGGCAAAATTTTTAAAAAGCATAAATGGGTCTTTGCCGCGTGCCCCAGTTATTTCACTTTCGGGTATGCCGCCTGCGCGCAAAAGCCTCCATTTATAATGGTCGCCCCCAAGCCATACATCGGTTATTGAACTATATTTTTTATCATTTGCAATATCCGCGGGGTTAACATGGCAGTGGTAATCGATAATCGGCATTTTTTCAGCATATTCATGGTAAAGCTTTTTTGCGGTACTGCCTTTAAGCAAAAAATCTTCATTTAGAAATTTCATTTTCTTTATCCCCATTCGTTTTATTAGCTATAGCAAATTGGCTTGCTTTATTGTTTTACATACTGTGGGTATTTTTCGTAAACACTTTGTTTGTCTATTTGGTAATTGGTAAGGTGTTTATACATTAACCTTTTTGCCAGCCCGGAATCCCGGCTGGCTACGGCTTCTAAAATTTCACTGTGGTCTACAATATTCCTGGGGCCTGCCAAAACTGTCGTCCCCATAAACCTAATGCGGTCAAAATGTAGCTGCATGCTCCTCATAAAAGAATGGGCCCGCGCAACACCGGCGGCAGAAAACAAAATGGCATGGAATTCGTTATCAAGCCCCCAAAGCTTTGAGATATTTTCATTATCTAAATAAAGCTGCTGCAGCT
Organism: Clostridiales bacterium; assembly: GCA_031285815.1. Taxonomy (GTDB): domain Bacteria; phylum Bacillota; class Clostridia; order Lachnospirales; family JAITVM01; genus JAITVM01. Next base: position 4,450 of record JAITVM010000221.1, read on the forward strand.
GTAAGTTTTCCCGGAGCTTATTAATATCCTGCGGGCTTGGCCCCATATCGCACAGCCTTTCTACAACTGCCGTTTCCAAAGTAGTCCTGACAAACCTGGCTTCCTCCACCAAATCATAGTCCACAAGGGCTATAACAGACCCCCGTTGTGGGTAAACCTCTACAATTTCAACGTTTGCAAGCTCAATAAGCGCCTCCCTGACGGGGCCGCGTGATAACCCAAGCTCAGACGCAAGCTCGTTCTCGCTTACCATGCTACCGGGTTTAAGCTCCAGTTCAATAATATTGTACCTAATAACCCTAAGGGCATAGTCCCTAGCGTATTCATGCGGGTTCCGTTTTAAAATTATCATCGCAGTCTCCAGAAAATTTAAAGTTAAGTGAGGTATTTTTGTAAAACTGCCCTAACAGACCCTGCCCCGTTTAAAAGCTCGGTAAACATAGCTTCAACCTTATTCGCCAAGATTGTCTGGGTAAGGTCAAGGCCAAATATAATTGGGTTTGACAGTATTTTTCTTAGCTGGCCTTGATAGCTATTTTTATCATCCCAGGCAACCCCTTTTAGTAACGCCTGCAACTCTTCTTTCATCGGGTCGTTGGAAACTGCAAACCCGCCCCCAAAATCATCAACGCCAAGCAGGTACCGGAACCACCCGGCTATAGCCAGCGGCACAGACACAAGGCCCTCTAAATTTAGGCCCATTTCAATATAGCTTTTTATAGTCTCGCCAAAGCGTATGCCAACCTTTTGAGAAGTATCAACCGCTATGCGCCAAGGGCTGTCCGGCATAAATGGGTTAGGCAGGCGTTCATTAAATACCTCATCTAAAAATTTAATTGGCTCGATACTACCCGGGTTTGTTACAACCGGGAGCCCTTCTATATAGCCAAGCCTATAAACTAATTCCCGGATTTCTTTATCTTCCATTTCATCGCATATTAGGTTGTAGCCCAATAAGCACCCGTACACGCTCATCGCGGTATGCAAAGGGTTAAGGCATGTGGTTACCTTCATCCGCTCCACTTTGTCTACCGTTTCGCGGGTTGTAAAATAAACGCCCGATTTTTCAAGCGCCGGCCGCCCATTTGGGAAACTGTCTTCAACAACTAAATACTGGGGCCTTTCGGCATTTACATATGCTGCGGTATAGGTGCCCTTTTCTGTTATAATAGGGCTTATATTACTTATGCCTTTAGCCGCAAGCATATCTTCAACTGCTTTTGCAGGCCTTGGCGTGATTTTATCAATCATGCTCCATGGGAAAGAAATTTTGCTGCTGTCTTCAAGATATGAAATAAAATCTTTTTCTACAAAGCCATGGCCGGCCCAATGTTTAGCAATTTCTATAATAGGTGCCTTAAGCTTATCGCCGTTATGGGAGCAGTTGTCCATGCTAACTAAAGCCATAGGGTATGCCCCTGCCAAAAACCGCTTATATAACATAGCGGCCACAATGCCCATAGCGTGCCGGGCTTTGTTAGGGCCCCCATCAATATCAGATTTTGCCAAACCGGATAGCCCCCCGCCGGCATTTAATATTGAATAGCCCTTTTCTGTTATAGTGAAGCTAGCCATCTGCAGGCTTTCTGCGGCGAAAATTTCAGATAGCCTGGCTATTGCTTCAGGCTCATTCATATCAGCATTTAATGATTCTGCTAAAGGTGCCAATATTTCTAAATCCGCAGTAGAATCAGAATTTAGTGTAGCGTTTAGGATTAAATTATTATGGGGGGCATATATTTTATCAATTATTTCATAATCAAATGTTTCAGTTACTATAATGCCTTTATCCGCGTGCCCCTCATTTAATAAGCTGTTTTGTAGCGCCGCTATGAATGCCCTAAAAATATTGCCGGCCCCAAAGTGCACCCAGATAGGTGATTTCCTTGTCCTATCAGCCATAGCCGCAAAATCGTAACGTGGTATGGAAATACCCGCCGGCCCCCAAAATTGTTTATTTTTTAAATTCTCTGCATTTAGAATCATTGGCTGCAAGAACCCCTTTCAATGGCTTCCCACAAACCATTTAAATAACAAGCCCCTAAAGCGCGGTCATAAAGGCCATAGCCGGGCCGGGCCGATTCACCCCAAATCATCCTGCCGTGGTCGGGGCGCACATATATATCCGGGCAGGTATCATACACTGCTTTTACTATCGCGTACATATCCAAATCACCATCTTTAGATAAATGGCTTGATTCCCTAAAATGCCTATACCCTAAATGCTTCACATTGCGTATATGCATACACGCAATGCGCCCTTGTGTGCCGAAGTGCCTTATGATTGCAGGTATATCATTTTCTGTATTAGAGCCCAATGAGCCCGTGCACAAGCAAAGCGAGTTGGCTTTGGAGCTATTGAGCCCAACAATTTTTTTGAGCCCGTCCAAATCATGGGCAATCCTTGGCAAATTAAAAATTGGCCAGCCGGGGTCGTCCGGGTGGCAGGCCATAACGGCCCCTACTTCTTCGCAAACTGGGGTAACAGCGTCTAAAAAATATTTCAAATTTTCCCGCAGCTTATCGGCACTTATATTTTCATAGCGTTTTAAAGTTGACTCCAGCTCTTTAAGGCGCTCCGGCTCCCAGCCGGGAAGTGAAAACCCTTTGCTGCCCTCTGCAGTTTTTTTGACGATATCGATAGGGCCCATAGCCCCTAAATCTTTTTCATCAAAGTAAAGGCTATTTGAACCATCTTCAGGAATTTCACGCGCAAGGTCTGTCCTCAGCCAGTCGAACACAGGCATAAAATTGTATACTATAACTTTAACGCCATATTTTGCAAGGTTTCTTATTGTGGCTATATAGTTGGCAATGTAGCCATCACGGGTATCAAGCCCCATTTTTATATCCTCGTGTACATTTACACTTTCTATTACTTCACATTCTAGCCCCGATGCTGCTGCTTCATTTATATAGGCGCCGATTTCTTCTAAAGGCCATACCTCACCAGCAGCTTTGTAATCGAGGAAACCCATTAAGCCAGTCATTGCGGGTATTTGTTTTATTTGGCTTAAGCTTACTGTGTCAGATTTTGGCCCAAACCAGCGAAACGTCATTTTCATTTGTTAATATCCCCCTTCCGGAGACAGAAGCCAATGCTTAAGTCTGAATTATAAAAATTTTTGTATAAATTATCTCTTAAAAAATTTTTTAAAATAAATTATTTAGCAAACAAGCTTGGTATAAATAAACTTATTTCCGGTACGAAAGTAATCAGCATTAAAGCAATTATCATGCAGAGGTAAAACGGCAGCGTAGCTTTTACAAGCCGCTCTATCGGTACTTTGGAAACAGCTGAGCCAATAAATAATACCGCGCCTACAGGTGGGGTCAAAAGCCCGATACCGCAGTTTAATACCATTATTATCCCAAACTGGATAGGGTCTATGCCTATCGATGTGGCTATCGGCAATAAAATTGGGGTAGCTATAAGTATAATAGGTGCCATATCCATGATGCAGCCCAAAAATAAAAGTATTAAGTTAAGGAGTATAGCAAGGATTATTGGGTTGTCAGTTAAATTTGTTATAGCGGTTGCCGCAAGGTCAGGTACATGGAGGGTGGTTAAACAAAAACCAAATACCTGGGATGTTGCGATTAATATTAGGACTATAGAAAGTGTGTTGACACAGTCGCCTAAAGAGTTCCAAACGCCCCTCCAGTTAAGCCCTTTATAAATAAAAACACTGACGAATAAGCTATATATTACGGCTATAGCGGCAGACTCTGTTGCCGTAAACCACCCAAATACAACCCCTATTACTACAATAACAATAGCGGCAAGGGCCCAAATAGATTTAAATAATTGGTTTATAAAGTTTACTATGCTAAACGGCGAGCCTTTTGGGTATTGGCGTTTAACAGAAATAATATAAGAGCCAACCATAAGTGACAACGCAAGGAGCGCACCCGGTAAATAACCCGCTAAGAACAAGCTCCCGACTGATACGCCGCCGGCTGTTGTTGCGTATATAACCATATTGTGGCTAGGCGGGACGAGGAGCCCTTCACAGGAGGATGTTATAGTAACTGCTGTAGAAAAATCATCGTCATAGCCTTGGTCTACCATCATAGGGATAAGGATTGGCCCTATAGAAGCTGTGTCAGCTGAAGCCGAGCCGGAAATCCCGCCGAAAAAATAAGAGGCTACGATATTAACCATGGCAAGGCCGCCGCGCATCCAGCCAACCAGTGAATCGGCCAAGGCTATCAGTTTTTCAGATATGCCGCCCGAGCCCATCAGTACACCCATCGTAATAAAAAACGGCACTGCCATCAAGCTAAAAGAGCTTATGCCTTTAACCATGAGCCTGCAGACCTCTGAAAGGTTAAGCCCCTGTACCAATAGGCAAAAAACCGATGATAGCCCAACTGCATAAGCTATAGGGAAACGTAATAATATCATAATGCCAAAACTGCCTAATAAAACTAAAATTGCTAACGCTTGAACTGTCACGATTCTTTCGCCCCCTCAACAAAAAAATTTTTTAAGTGGATAAAAAATGATTCAAGTAAAAAAATTATCATTGCAATCCCAGCGAGGGGGATCGGAAAATACATCCAAAACCTTGAGACATTAGGCATTGAAACATATGTCCCCCGTGAACCTAGGGTAACTGCGTAGTCCCAGCCTACAATTAACATTATTAATGCAAGTGCAAACACCGCTATATCCGCAAGTAAATCTAAAGATAAAACCAATTTTTTAGGTAAAAACCTATCAAGGGCATTCATCCTGATATGTGCCCCGTGGCGTATTGCTAAAGCGGCCGAAAGTACCGCCATGTAAGACATGCAAGACAAAACAACTTCCTCGCTCCACGATGGGTCA
>JAITVM010000155.1 GCA_031285815.1 Clostridiales bacterium
AAGTTGCCACCCAGCGCCACTGCTAAAATAGCATCCATCTCTAAGTTAAGGCCTATATTATTGGCATCCGCCGAATAGATCCTGCTTGATGCTACAAACCCGGCTAAACCTGATAATACCCCACAAATCACATATGCCATAAATTTAACCCTATCGGAATTTAAACCAACCAGCCGCGCTGCCCGGCTATTTATGCCAACAGATTCTATAAATAGGCCAAGGGTTGTAAATTTTAATAATAAAGATACCAATACAGCTGCTATTGCGGCAAAAAAAATCGGGGCCGGTATAGGGATACCCGGGATATAGCCGCCGGCCACCCTATATGCGTCAACCCTTATATACGTAATCTGGCCAGCCGTAATTAATTGTGCAATGCCGCGCCCGGCTGTAAATAAAATAAGTGTTGCCACCATAGGCTGGATGTGGAGCTTCGCCACCAAAAAGCCATTAAACGCGCCACATAATGCCGAAGCAGCTAATGCGGCTAAGATTGCTAAAATAATCGGGGCCTGCATTTCCGTAACAGAAACCTCCCCACCAGATAAAATCTGGCAACAAACAGCTGCCGACACCGCCATTATTGCACCTACGCTTATATCCTGCCCGCCAGACGCCGCCGTTACTAAAGTCATGCCGATAGCTAAAATAACCAACTCGGATGCACGGTTTATTACATCAATAATATACCCGTACAAAACCCCGTTATTAATTGATACTTCAAAAAAATTTGGGGTTTTTATAACATTTACTAATAACACAGCAGCAAGGCACAAAACCGGGAAAAACAAATAATGTGATATCAATTTTTTTATGTTGCCCATCTATTCCCCGCCCCCCGCTATAGTCTGCATAATTTTCTCCAAATTCAAATCATCCCCATGCAATTCGCCGACCTTTTGCCTATCGCGCATAACGGCAATACGCGAGCAGGTCCTTAACATCTCTTCTATCTCCGATGATATGAAGGTTATACTCATCCCGCCTTTTGCAAGGCTTAAAACTAATTTTTGAATTTCTGTCTTTGTCCCAACATCTATCCCCCTAGTCGGCTCATCCAAAATCAAATATTGTGGGTTAGTCAGTAGCCAGCGGCCTATAATTACTTTTTGCTGGTTACCGCCAGAAAGGCTTTTAACCGGCGTATCCATACTTGCTGTTTTAATTTGTAGGAGCTTTATATATTTATCCGCAAATTGTTCCGCGTCTTTCCTTTTGATAGGCTTAAGTATGCCAATTTTTGCTTGCAAAGCAATAATAATATTCTCCCGCACAGATAAGCCATCAATAATGCCTTCGCGTTTCCGGTCCTCCGGTAAATAAGCCATATCATGTTTTATTGCGTCTAACGGCTTATTTATTTTTACTTCTTTGCCTTCTATTTTCAGCATACCGCCGGTTATTTTGTCCGCACCATATATGGACCGTACAGATTCGCTACGGCCGGAACCTAATAACCCTGTAAAGCCAATAACTTCCCCTCTATAAATATCTAAGTTAAAAGGCTTGGCTTGGCCGCAAAGGCCAATTGCCTGTATAAACGGCTCCCTATTATTTTCTGCCGGTAGCCCTGCGCCCGTTTTAATGACAGCCAAATCATCAAAATCTTTGCCCATCATCTTCGCCACAAGCTGGACACGCGGCAATTCCTTTACCTCATACTCGCCGACTAATTCGCCATTGCGCAAAACTGTTATCCTGTCGCATACTTTATACACCTGCTCTAGAAAATGGGTGACAAAAATTATGCCAACTTTTTTTTCTTTAAGCCCGGCCATTAGTTCAAAAAGCTTTGTAACCTCATCCTCATCTAACGAAGAAGTCGGCTCGTCTAAAATCAATACTTTACACTTCATATCAACTGCGCGGGCAATAGCTATCATTTGTTGGATGGCAATCGAGCACCCATCTAATTGTTCCGTTGGGGATACTGATATTTTAAGCGAAGCCAAAAGCGCTTCAGCCTTTTTATTCATAGCTTTCCAATCTATAAACCCGTATTTCCTTGGCTCACGCCCAATAAATAAATTTTCTGCTACAGTCAAATTTGGGCACAGGGTAATTTCCTGGTATACAGTACTTATGCCGTTCTCTTGGGCTTCTTTAGGCGACCTGTTTACTACCTGCCCATTGCCTTTAATATAGATTTCGCCACCATCTTTACTATAGACCCCGGTAAGGGTTTTAATAAGTGTCGACTTCCCGGCGCCATTTTCACCCATTAAAGCATGTATACTACCTTCCCGCAGCGTGAAATCTACATTTTGCAGCGCCTTCACCCCTGGGAACGACTTGCTGATTGAACGCATTGATAATACAATGCCATCATCCATATATGCCACCCCTCTATGTTTTTGACCAATAGGCCCATAACCTTGTTAATAAAAAAGCGTATACGGATAATTGGGTTTTCCGCATACGCCCCGTTAACATTAAATATATTTAATTATTTGCCCTTTTTATTAATAACTCCGGGCGTCTATAACTTCTTGTGTTATTGTAGTGGCATCAAAAGCCTCTTCATCCACATAAGCCAATTTTTCTGGAGTTTCGCCAGCCTCAAGCTGTTTGATCAGATTTTCAACACGTGGCCCATGCAGCGGGTTGCACTCAACATTATAATTAATTTTCCCTTCTAATGTAGTAGTAAGCCCTGCATTGGTTGCGTCAAATGAAATTACAATAATATCGCCGTCTACGCCAACAGTTTTGCCAGCCGCCTCTATTGCATCAATTGCACCAAAGGCCATGTTATCATTCTCACAGTAAACAACATCTATTTCGCTTTGTTGTTTTAAAATACTTTCCATTACCTCTTGCCCTTTAGCTTGTGTGAACTCGCCGGTTTGCTGTGCTACCAATTCCCAATTTGCATTAGCGGCAACCCCTGCCTCCAAGCCCTCAGTACGCCCTATCTGGGCTGAAGATCCAATTGTGCCTTGAAGGTGTACAATTTTAACGCTATCCTTGTCTGCCAAAACATTCTGCATCCATTCGACAGCTGTATCCCCTTCTTTGCGGAAATCCGAACCGACCCAGCAAGTAAACAAGCTATCGTCAGAAACATCTATCATACGGTCAACAATTATAACTGGTATGCCTACATCTTTAGCTTCTTGTAAAACAGTATCCCAACCGGTCTCGCCAATAGGTGCCAATACTATGTAATCTACTTCTTGTTGGATAAAATTGCGGATTGCGGTAATTTGGTTTTCTTGCTTTTGCTGCGCATCGTCAAAAATCAGCCTATAACCGTTAGCCTCGGTAAAAGTGCCCCTCATGGATTCTGTATTAGCAGTACGCCAGTCCGACTCCGCGCCTACTTGTGAAAACCCAACAACGATTTGCCCGCCGGCGGCATCCCCTTCCCCACTTTCAGGCTGGTTGACCCCAGTACTTGTAGAGCCACAAGCTGCAAGGCTAAATAGCATAGCCGCTGATAATAAAACAGCAAACAATTTTTTCATTACAATAACCCTCCTATACCCTTCAATTATAAACATTCCTGTTATACCCCACATTAATATCTAAAACCTGGGATTAACCACTCTTCTATTATAAACAGTTTGTGTATGTTTGCGCCATAGATTAATTTTCGCAAATTTTTCGTTTTTTTAAGCCCTGCCTACAATGTGTTCTTTCCAGCAAAAATTTTACGGTTTTAATTGAATTTTTTAGGGAGTTTAATTGTCACGGTAGTGCCCCCGCCTTCGGCCAAACCAAAAGACAGCCCGTAACCCACGCCGCACAAAAGGCTTATCCTTTTATGGACATTTATAAGCCCCAAACCTTCATGGTTATATAGCCCTGAACGCAAAGCCTCCAGCTGTACCGGTGCCATGCCTATGCCATTATCCGCTACATGCAAAAATAATTCATTCCCCTTTTCTTCAGCATAAACAATAATTTTGCCTGTACGGCGCTTATGTTTTATACCATGGTAAATAGCATTTTCTACAAGCGGCTGTAAGACTAATTTTGGGGTAACATACGCCAATAAGCTTTCTGGTATGTTTATTTCATAATCCAAGATATCGCTGTAACGGATTTTTTGAATTTCCAAGTAGCTCTTAACCTGGTTTTTCTCTTCTTCAATGGTGATTATGTCGCGCCCCTTGCTTAAGGAGTTACGGAAAAAAACCGAAAGCGAGGTAACCATATTTATAACATCCCCGTCCCTGCCCATCTCCGCAAGCCAGACTATTGAATCTAATGTATTATATAAGAAATGCGGGTTTATTTGGGCCTGGAGTACTTCGAATTCAGC
>JAITVM010000283.1 GCA_031285815.1 Clostridiales bacterium
CATAAATGAAATTTTGCCAGCTCTTTTTTACTTTTTCGTCTGATTTGGGTACAGTTCAGTTGAAGTCCACACAGCTGTATTGAGTAATTGTGCAGTTCGTGAAAATCGCCGCGTTGAACGCTCCACTTTACCGAGGGATGAAAATTAATTTCTGTGCATACTTTCCATATTTACTGTCCAGTGTGGGGGAAAATTAGTATAAGAGATCCGCATGTAATGCTGTGGAACATTTATTGCCTGCACTGTACATGCAGGCTAACATAGATTCGCCATTGGTTACTTCATTATAGCTTGATAATGCAAGGGTAGCCTCATAGTTAACGTATGTCTTTCTGAATATATTGTAAATTTCTTCAGGCAGCAGCTCTTTATCCGTGCTGTCTGATATATCAGTTATTATCCTCCCAAAATCCGCCTGCATTGCTTTTGGCATAATAATCCCATTATTTTGTTCAAGGATATAGCTGACCCCGCCTTTGCCTGACTGGGAATTAATCCTAATAATTGGGCCGTATGACCTGCCAAAATCTTTTGGGTCTACCGGCAAATACGGCACTTCCCAATGCTGCTGCCCGCTTACACGCTGCATCCCTTTTTTAATCGCATCTTGATGTGAGCCAGAAAATGCAGTATAAACCAATTCGCCAGCATACGGGTGCCTTGGGTGCACTGCTAAATTTGTCGCATCCTCATACATCCTGACTACTTCATCCATATTGCTAAAATCTAAATTTGGGTCAACCCCTTGCGAATATAAATTAAGCGCTATGCTCAAAATATCTGCGTTACCTGTCCTCTCACCATTGCCAAAAATAGTGCCTTCTACCCGGTCAGCACCTGCCATAAGGGCCAATTCTGTTGCAGCTACGGCAGTCCCCCTATCATTATGGGCATGTAGGCTTACAATAACATTTTCCCGGTTAATTAAATTATTGCACATATACTCAATCTGGTCAGCATACACATTCGGCGTAGACATTTCAACAGTCGCCGGCAGGTTAATAATAACTTTTTTATCCGGGGATGGTTCAAAAACTTCTATAACCGCATTACACACCTCTGCCGCATAACCTAATTCTGTACCTGTAAAGCTTTCTGGCGAATATTCGAAAATATAATTACCCCTGCCAAACTGCTTAGCCAAATCCACAATCATCCTTGCGCCAAAAAGTGCAATCTCTTTAATTTCATCTTTATTTTTATTAAAAACAACATCCCTCTGCAAGGTAGACGTTGAGTTATATAAATGGACAATTGATTTTTTTGCGCCGTCCAAAGCTTCAAAGGTCTTTTTAATAATATGCTCCCTGGATTGGGTTAAAACCTGGATTGTTACATCATCCGGTATAAGCCCCTGCTCTATTAAAGCCCTTGTAAAAATAAATTCTGTATCAGAAGCCGCCGGGAACCCAATTTCTATTTCTTTAAAGCCTAAACTAACTAAAAATTTAAAAAATTCTATTTTTTTCTCCAGGTTCATTGGCCTTATCAGCGCCTGGTTCCCATCCCTTAAATCCACACTGCACCAAAATGGCGCTTTTTCAATAATATTGCCCGGCCATTTCCTGCCTTTTAAATTAACTGTAGGGAATGCCCTATATTTTTTATAATCCATAAACAAACCTCCTCTTATATATGCTTTTTTGCATAAAAAAACTTCCGCCCCAATCTAAGAGGCGAAAGTAACAATTCCGCGGTACCACCCTAATTTGCCTAAAAAAATAGGCACACTCAAAACAGGTACAGGCGTTAAATAAATTTAGCCGATACCCTTACCGGTATACCGGCCGGCCGCCGTCAAAGCCTACTAATAAAATTTTCAGCCTGCCGCTCAAAGGCGAGTTCAAAAAATAGTAGGATACTGCTTTGCACCAGCCAACAGCTCTCTTAAAACCCCTATATTTTTACTACCCCTCATCAATGCGTTAAATATTTGATTGTATAATAAGTTATCATAAAAAATTATTGCTGTCAAGGTTCAAATTCAGCCCTAAAGTACTTCCGCACCACCATTTTTAGGTTAATTTACTTCCAATTGGTACTATGCTATACTATCCTTAATAAGGCAGGCCAGCCAGGCACGCACTTAATACATTATATTTTGGTTTTGGCAGGTATAGTTATTTTATTTAAAGCAGGTGAAAATATTGATTAAATTAAAAAATGTTTATGATAATGAAAATATAATTTTATCTGACGAAAAGGGTATTTTCAGGGTATTAGAGCATAGGGTCGACCATTCCGCAAAGAATTTGCAGCAAGCCCAGCTCAATTATTATTTTAGTAGGACTGGGGTATGCCGTAAACAATTGCTTATAAAGCTTAAAAACGAATCGGTTTGTGTCAACCCGGGCCAGCTAATGTTTATGTGTGGGGACATAGACATTAAAACCAATGTTAAAGGGATGGGCGATTTAATTAACAAAGCCATATCCAGCTCGATAACAGGCGAGGCTACTATAAAACCAAAATATTATGGCACAGGTTACGTTATGCTTGAACACACTAATAAATATATACTCCTTGAACAAACTGACAACGAAAACGGGATTGTTATTTCTGACGCAACTTTTTTAGCATGCTCCGGCAATGTAAAAATCAAATCTATACCTGTATCAACAATATCTTCGGCCGCCTTAGGTAAAGAAGGCGTGTTCAACTTGCTGCTTAAAGGCGACGGGATAGTTGCGTTTACTAGCACAGTGCC
>JAITVM010000012.1 GCA_031285815.1 Clostridiales bacterium
ATGTTTTCTTTAACTTGGGCCAGCTGTGCCAATTTCCCATAAATAAGGATAATTGCCTTGGAAGGGCGGCTTGCCCTAACTTTGTGCCTGAAAAGCTGCTCTTTGATAGCCGGCAGGAACAGGGCCTTTGAAATAATTAATAATAGCGAAAATACGATAAAAGCTATTATGCCGAAACCCAGGGCAGATTTAAATTTACTAAAATAATTTTCTAAAGGGCTGATGTTATTGGCTACGGTAGAAACTGTCGGTTCAAATACAACCCAGCCATACCCTGCAATATAAACTTCTGGGTAAGCATGTGAGTTTTTACTACTAACACTATAACCATTTTTGGCCGGTTCGGGCAAGAACCCTTCAGTATACCGGATAATTAACCCGGCAGATTTACCCATCAATACCATAGCGGTAGCAAAATCAGAGCAAGTCCCCCGCTTACTTTCAAATAAAAAATAATCATTGCTTTCTTTGCCGGCAGGTGGCTTATAATCTAAATCATACAAAAAATTACCCATATGGAAATAATTTTGTATAGCCAATGCTTTTTCATAATCAGATGTTTTGCCGGCTGTTATTTTTTTTGCTAACTCAACGGTTTTTTCAGAAGCGGAATGGTTTTTTAAACTTATATATTTAGAAATATTATCGGTTTCTTCTTTAAAAAAGCTAACGATTTTTAGTTCATTTTCTTTTTGGGCAGCCCCATAAACCAGCCCCATATCATTAATAATTTCCTTATAGGTTTCAAAGCTTATGCTTTGTGAAACTATTTTCGCTTCCTCCGATTGTTTAAAATCGAAATATTCTATATTATAAAAACTTTTATTTGGCACAAAGTCCAGTGAAAAAACTTCGCCGATTGGGTTTTTATATGTTTCATACGGGAGCCCGGACAACCTATATGTGCCTACAGGGGCAGGCAGCGTATAGGAGGCAAAATCTGTGTAATGTATAATTGCTGTTTTACTGCCTGCCTGCGCATTTTTTAAAAGGCTGGCATATTCACCGTAGCCTTTTTCTTTTAAAGAAGGGCTAATGAGGCATGCGCGTTCTAATAATGCCGCAAATATCTCCGGTGTTAGAAATTTCTGTTCGAAATTTATTTTGCCATCCACTTCGATATTGCTGCCTTTCCGTAAACCATCGTCCTGTACATAAACCCATTGGTTTTCAGCCCCTTCATAATCCCCAAAAACTTGGCGTTTTAGATACACATTGCTATCTGCAGAAAGTGTAAACAGTTCTTTGTCATCTAAGTTAGAATAATTTTTGCCCGAAACACGGTTACTGGATGCAAAATTATCTGATGAATTAGCCCCTAAGTTGAAAATAGCTGCTAAGGGGTAGGGCGTCTTCTTTGTATCTGGCGCGAAAAGTACAAAAATAAAAATAAATAGGCACAACTGGGCTACGGAATAAGGGTAGTTTAACGGGGGCTCTTTTAAAACCCGTTTACGCCTTGTATCAATAATTACGGCTATATATAAAATAACAAAAGAGAAAACATATATAGAAGGGAAATTTAACCCCCTGGTCTCAAAACAAATAACAGAAAAGAATATAAAAAGATAATAGATATATGAATGGTACGCTATATTGGAAAAATAGTATGCAATAACTGAGATTAAAAATATACCGCCCACTAAAACAATCATCTGAAATTCTAAAGGCGCTTGCCTGTATTTCAAGACAATAATGAACTCAAAAACCGAAGAATTTTTGTCAATTAAATAATATGACGCCGCACAAATTGCCAGGGATAATAAAAATATAGAAAAGCCGCCTATTTTGGGGTTTTGCTGTGCGTATCCGCATAACAAAAAAACCAAACAGCTGAGTGATATAGTTAATATAAAAAAAAACGGGCGCATGCCAAGGGCAGTTAACAAAGACATAACTATGGCTGAAGAAAATAGTATTATATATATATTATTTAATATAATTTTTTTCATAAATACCCCCACCGGACTAACTAAAAAATATGCCAGAAATTCCGCATGGCCTGCCATGCCGGTGGAATTTCTGGGCTATATAAATTAATTTAAGTTATTAAATTCAAAATCATCATTTACAACCCAAGTGTTTTCTGCAGCAAATTTTGATGGCTGCGAAATTACGGAATACACGCAATTGTTATTTTCAGAGGGCTTTAATAATGCCGCCAAAAATGGCTGGCCTGGGTTATCGCTAAAAATTGTTATAGCCCCCAGGCTATTTAAATTATTTGGCGGGGATATATTTTTGCCGTTAACAATAAATGAATAATTAGCAAATTCATATTGGAGCCTGCCTATATCAGCATAATTTTTAATTATAATAGATTTCCAGCCAGTGCTATAGTAAAAAATATTCACCTCTATGCCCCTCTTGGCCATAAACAAGGCTGTGCCTAAAACAGCTTCAATTACCCTTTGCTGGCTGAGGGCATCTTTTTTTGGCGAGGTAGGGTCTAATATAATTATTTGGGCTAAAGACAAGACAAGGTATTCGTTTTTGCGGACATAGTATTCATCCAGCTTTGAAGATATCTTCCAGTTGATTGATTTTAGCGGGTCGCCAGGGGCATACTTTCGGTACCCATAACCAGGTGACGGCATATGGGAAAAGCTATCGGCATATTTTTCATCTTCATTATCACCCTTCGAGGGCTCAAGGCATTTTTTAAAATAAGTATTTTCCAATATATTAGGGATATCTGGGATAATTTCGATTTTATGTTTCAAAGGGCTTGTATTTGAAAGCTCGTAAACGAATAAATTAAAATAATCATAAACAACAAATTTCTCAATGCCTATATAAGAAGTGCCCCAATTATTAGAGCGGTAGCTTATTGACAAATCTTTATGAAAATGTTTGCCGGGGAAGATAGTAATTTCGCTATCAAACCCGGTACTCAAATTTTCTGGCTTAAGTAGGCTGATTTTAATATAAAAAAAAGAAAAGCATATACCTTGGCTAATATTTAGGTTATATGAAACCAAGGTGTTTTTGTTAACTAGCCCAGCTGATAAGCTGGACTGGATTTTAAGCTTGCGTATGAAAAGGAAGGATGACAGGCCGGTTATTATAGGTGCGGCTATAAAGGCAAAAAGCAGGGCGGCACCCAGCCTTATTTCAATAAAAAAAATAGCCAGCAAACACATTAGGATATTTAAGGAGTAGGCCAAAAATTTTTTCATATTTAGGTCGAGCTTAAAAACATAATGCATTTTATCCCCCCACTGTATTAATTAAAAAATATCAGGTAAAAATCTAGGATACAAAATCTATAGCATAAAAATTTTAGATAGGCCTATTAGGTATAGGGGGAGGGGTTTCCCTCAATATTTTTTGTATTGCCGCTTCTGGTGTTTGGCATGAAGCCTTACCTTTAGCCGAAAGGATAATGCGGTGGGATAAAACGCTGGACGCAATTTTAATAACATCATCGGGTACAACAAAATCCCTGCCGCTAATAAATGCTACTGCTTTTGACGCTTTTTGTAAAGCGAGTGTACCCCTTGGGCTGGCCCCTAACATAATATTTTCGTCGTTTCTCGTTTTTATAACAATGTTTAGGATGTATTCTTTTATAAGCGTATGGGTTGAAACCTCCTGAACTTCCTGCTGCATCTGTAGCACATCCTCTTTGGTAAGGGCTGGGGCTAAAGTTTTTAATGGGTTTTCCCGGCCCATCTGGTCTAATATGAGAAGCTCTTCTTCTTTATTTGGGTAACCCATTTGTAGCTTCATTAAGAACCTATCAAGCTGGGCTTCTGGCAAATGGTATGTACCGTATGTCTCTACAGGGTTTTGTGTAGCCAGTGTCATAAATGGCTTAGGGAGTTCTAATGTTTGGCCATCTACAGAAATCTGGTGCTCCTCCATTACTTCTAATAAACTTGATTGGACCTTTGGGGAGGCACGGTTTATTTCGTCAGCCAATAAAAAATTACATATTGCGGAGCCTGGCCGGTATGTTAATTTTTTAGTTTCGGGATGGACCATGGTAAAGCCGACAATGTCGGAAGGCATTATGTCAGGCGTTAACTGTACCCTGTTAAATTTCCCCGAAACAGATTTGGCGATTGATGCGACGAGCTGTGTTTTACCGACACCGGGGACATCTTCAATTAATACGTGGCCGTTGCTTAGCATGCATGCGATAACTTTTTCGATAACATCGGTGTTGCCCACAATAACCTTTTGAACATTATTGATTAAGCGTTTTATTCTTTCATCCATAGTACAACCCCTGACCAAGTTTTAAGTACAGTTTTTTTGCCATGCCGGCGATATAATAGTATAGCTTTTTTATTAAGTGCCTGAAGGCGTTAGCTGTACGCATTATTACTATAAAGTTAGTATCGGAACGTTCGCCAAAAAAGA
Source organism: Clostridiales bacterium (assembly GCA_031285815.1). Taxonomy (GTDB): domain Bacteria; phylum Bacillota; class Clostridia; order Lachnospirales; family JAITVM01; genus JAITVM01. The sequence goes on from JAITVM010000012.1 coordinate 4,369, forward strand.
TTATAATACTTAGGCTATACAAATAGATGTATATTAAATTACTGTTTATTATGGCCCATAATATGTGTTATAATAGGTTTTTAGGGCGATATTGTAAAAGATTGTTGTATCCTTGTTGTAATTAATTTAAGATAAACTTAATTTTAATAAACTAATAAACGACAAATTAAAGGGGTTTTTAAAGAGTGCCAATCCTATATTTTTTGGCCTCGCTATTTATTTGCGTGGCGGTTATTTTTTATATATCAAAACTTAGGTATAAAAATTTTTTTACAAACAATTATGTTTTGATAATTATATTAGGGCTATCTATACGGGTAATAGCATCGGTGATTTTCCCGGGGTTTCTGGGTGATTTGGAATCACTAAAAGATGCTTCCATATATTTATTTCAGGATAGCCAGGCTGAGTTTTACAAATATTATGATTTCAGCACGGCCCCGCCTACGTATGCGTTTATTTTATATGCCGTTGGTTTTGTCCAGGCGGTTTTTGGTTTAGCGGAGGATGGCTTCTTTTTTAATACATTAGTAAAGCTCCCGCCAATAATAGCGGACATAATGTTGGCATTATTTATTTATAAATTGCTTTATTCTAGGATGGGCGGAAAAAAAGCCCTCGCTTTATCAATTACTTACCTACTAAACCCGGCAATATTGGCTGTAAGTAGCGTCTGGGGGCAGTATGATTCTATTTTTGCTTATTTGCTTGTGGTTTCAGTTTATAAACTAACAAAAAAAGATTATCTGCGGGCAAATATTTTATATGTTTTAGCACTGCTGGCTAAGCCGTTAGCGGTAATTTACTTGCCATTATATTTATTTGCCGCTTTTTTATACTTTAAAGAAAATAAAAACAAGGTTTTAGCGGTAAGGGGCTTTGTAGTTAACATAGCAGTGGGTGCATTAATTGCTTTAGTTGTATTATTCCCGTTTCTTGATTCTATTTTAGGGGCACCGGAGGAAGTTATTGGGCAAATTTTAGAAGAAAGCATGGATTATGCTTCTATAAATGCCTATAATTTGTTTTCGTTTTTAGATGCAAACTGGACAACAACTTACGGCAGCTTCTTGTTTATGGATTATAGGCTTATTAGCAATATCGCGCTTACGATGGTTGTTGTGTTTGTAATATTTTTATTGGCCTATACGAAAAATGAAGGTAAATTTTTTATTTCGGCAGCTTTTATTAGCGTGTGTTATTTTATGTTTACAATAAGGATGCACGAGAGGTATTTTTTCGTATCTATAGCATTACTGTTAATTACTTATGTTTATATCCGCGATAAGCTCCTGCTTTTACTATATGGGCTATTCTCAGCTTCGTTTTTTATAAATATAGTTGATGTCATTTACCTTTCGTATAATGAAAACGATATTGAGCTTGTCCAGTACCCATTGATTATTTTTTCTTTATTAAATATTATATTGACTGTTTTTTTCCTTGTTAAAATATTTAAACATACAAGTGCTGATGGGCAATTAATTATTGAGCGTAAGCCAAAGCCTTTTTTATTTGTGGACATAAATAAAATTAAAATAGAAGGCAGCGAAAAAGCAGAGCCTTTTATAAAAAAAGATTTAATATATATTTCTGTTTTGACTTTAGTTTATGCGGTAGTGGCATATACGGATTTGGGGTACAATTATTCGCCGCAATCCAGATACGATAATTTTGAAACTAACTCTGCGATAACAATAGAATTAGAAGAGCCAGGGCTAATTGAAAGGGTACAGTATTTTTTAGGGCCGCGTACTGAAAAGGAAATATATGTTGAGGTTTCGGGGGATGGCCAAATTTGGGAGTCTTCGCCTAAGATAGTCTTGGAAGATGTTTTTGCATGGAAAGATTTTGACCTTAATTTAGAAGGCAGATATATACGCATTATAAATAAGAGCGACGAATTGATGCTTATGGAAATGGCAATAAGGGGTGCCGGCGATGAGCTGCTTAAAATAAAATCAGTTAGCGGCGGGGCAGGGGCTTTGTTTGATGAGCAAAGCATGGTACCGACTGGGTATACTTATATGAACTCAACTTATTTTGACGAGGTTTACCACCCCAGGACAGCATATGAATTTGTTGAGAAATTAGAGGTATATGAATGGACCCATCCACATTTAGGCAAAATAATTATGTCCATAGGTGTTTTACTATTTGGCATGACCCCGTTTGGATGGCGTTTTTCAGGCACTACAATGGGCGTTTTGATGCTCCCGGTATTTTATTTATTTGCTAAAAGGGTTTTCAGGAATAGGGATTGGGCGCTTTTTGCAACAAGTGTTTTTGCGCTCGACTTTATGCATTATGTGCAGACAAGGATTGGGACAATAGACTCATATACCACATTTTTCGTCATAGGCATGTTTTATTATATGTACCAGTACTATAAAACCAGCTTTTATGATACGCCGCTAAAAAAGACATTGCTTCAATTATTTATGGGCGGGCTTTTCATGTCCTTAGCCATTGCGGCAAAGTGGCAGGGCGTTTATGCTGCTGCCGGGATTGCAATAGTGTTCTTTATTACTTTGGGCAAAAGGTTTCTGGAATATTTATATGCCAAACAAAATGGGGTTGAAAAAATAACAAAAGTATTTGTAAAAAATACTTTAATAACATTGGCGTGCTGTATAGTATTTTTTATTATAATGCCGGCAATTGTATATGTAGTATCATATATACCACATTTTATAGCTGACGAAGGTGGGGCTTTTGCCCAAGAAGTTATTGAAAAACATGGCAGCTATAATTTAATTGCGTTTGTTATTGAAAACCAGATACGCATGTTTAACTACCATGCACATTTAGGCGATACCCATATTTTTGCAAGCCGCTGGTTTTTATGGGTGCTTGACTTGAGGCCTATGGCTTTTTATAGGACGGCGCTTGACCCGAAGCATAGGGGGGATATACTGACCTTTGGCAACCCTGCCCTTTATTGGGGCGGGTTGATAGCTATATTTTATTTAATCTCTAGGTTTATAAAAGACAAAGATAAAACTGTTTTATTTTTGTTAATAGGTTATTTTTCTAATTTAGTGCCATGGATGCTTATTACAACAAGGACTTCATTCATTTATCACTATTTTCCATGTGCCCCGTTTTTAGCGTTATTTGTGGCGGCTTTTATAAAAAGGCAAACAAAAAGCAAAAAATTTGCTTATGCTTATATTGCATTGGCATTAATATTGTTTATTGGCTTTTACCCTGTCTTATCGGGGATGCAAGCGCCAACTAAGTACCTCGATTTGTTGAGGTGGTTCCCAACTTGGTAGCCCAATCGTTTTAGTAAAGTAATAATAAATGGGTGCCGGTTATTTTGGGTTGTTATAATATGGATGGAGGCCTAAAATTGTTTTCTATAATTGTACCTGTATATAATGAAGAAGCAGTTATTAATGAATCATATGCCCGGCTTACGAACGTAATCTCCAGCTTAAACAAGCCTTATGAATTAATTTTTGTAAACGATGGGAGCAAGGATAAAACAGCAGAAATAATTGGTGGCATCCAAAAAGAAGATGGGAATGTCACGCTGGTTAATTTTTCGAGGAACTTTGGGCACCAGGCGGCAATTACTGCCGGCATGGATTATGCCCGGGGCGATGCCATGATAATAATTGATGCTGATTTACAGGACCCGCCGGAAGTTATTTTAGATATGATAAAACTTTGGGGGCAGGGGTATGATGTAGTATATGGCAAGCGGGATAAAAGGGAAGGCGAAACTTTTTTTAAGCTGCTTACCGCAAAAATTTATTACAGGCTTTTATCAAGCTTGACAGATATCGAAATACCCGTTGATACTGGCGACTTTCGTCTGATTAGCCGTAAAGTTTGCGACGCTATGAAAAACCTTCCTGAAAAAAATAGGTATGTTAGGGGGCTTGTAAGCTGGGTTGGCTTTAAACAGGTGAGCTTAACGTATGTAAGGGAAGAGCGTTTTGCCGGTGAAACCAAATACCCCTTAAGGAAGATGCTCAAGCTTGCAGTGGACGGGGTTACATCGTTTTCGTATAAGCCGCTGCGTTTAGCTACAATGATTGGTTTTTCATTTTCCGTATTTAGTTTTTTATATTTACTTTATGTATTATATTTAAAAGTATTTACAACTAATACTATAAGCGGGTGGGCTTCAATTATTGTTATATTGTTATTTTCACAGGGTATAGTCCTCATGATCCTTGGCCTCATAGGCGAATATATCGGGAGGATTTATGAAGAGGCGAAGAACCGCCCAAATTATATTGTTAATGAAGTTATCCGGAAAGATTGATATGTAAATATACGTAAGGTCTTAATTCCATACATGTGGAAGTATGGGTTTGGTGCCTTACTTTTTTTATGCCGTTTTAAATTACGGGATTATTTTACAAATTATTATGGCGCCGGGGCTGTTATATTGGTATAATGTTGAAAATATTAATTTTTATGGGGGCGGTATAGTGGGTATTGTAGAAGCATATTTTGCCAACAAGCAAAAACTTATGGAGTATTTTGATATAGATGCTGATTACTATGTTTATAATGCCATAAATTATAAATGGTGTGTAAAACAGTATAAAGAGGCCATGTTCCTTACTATAAATAAAAATGGTTCAAAGAAGGAAGACTATGTTATTGTAAAGCGCAATAACTTGCCTTTAATTTATGAGAAAAATGATTTTTCTTTATTTGTGGCAATAGACTGCATAAAAGTTGCGTTTATAGTAAAAAATACTAACCAGCTAGCCGATATATGAATATACTGGTTTTCTGAATAGGTGCCAGAAAATAATTTATGGCAGGTATGGTAGGGAGTTTTTACTATGGATAAAATCGAGACGAAACGTACGGTAATAGGAAAATTTTTTTCTTTTGTATCTAACAGCCTAGGAAAAGAAAATGGCAAATCAACGGATTATATTTTAAAATCAAGGTTTGGGGCTTATTTAAGCGGGCTTGATAAAAATAGCGAAACTTATTCCTATATCAAAACCGTTACAGAGCTTTGTGACGACGCAATGAAGCTATATAAGAGGAAACAAGCTTTGAACGACAATATTTCTGATGTGCTTAAACGGATGGAGGAAATTGAATGCTTTAATAACCTAAGCCTGGAAGAAGCGGAGAAGCTGCAGGAATTATTAGACCGTTTTGTTAATGTCAGCAAAGAGAAATCTACTTTATATTACCAGCTGGGTGGTTTTGAGCAGGGCCTTGGTTATTTAGATAAGATAGAAGGCGACGCAAGGTTTGCCTTGGGGCAGATCCAAGAGGCTGAGAAAAAGCAGCGGATTTTACGCCATGATATCGGCGTTATTGAAGGCGAGAAAGCTGACCTTGAATATCAAAAAGAATTGATAGGCAAAGCATTTAAATTTACCAAAAATTTTGGGCTGCTTTTAGTTTCTGTTTTTATTGCCGGCGCCCTTTTATTAGGTTATGGGTATGTTGCTTTAAACCTTGACATAAGGTTCTCTGCGGCGGCTTTAGCTATTGCAATTGGTTTTTTGTCGGTAGTTTTATATATATTTAGGCGCAGGGTAAAATATGAGGTCCAAATTAATTTGAAAAAACAGAAGCGCGCAATCGAACTTTTAAATAAAAAGAATACGGTACTTGCCTATTATACAAATTTTTTGCGTTTTGAGTATAAGAAATACCGTGTCAGCTCCTCGCAAACTTTGGAGCATAATTTATCATCACTTGAACATTATAGGCATTTAAGCAAACGTTACGATGTTATCCGTAAGATCATGTATAAATCAGAGCAAGAAATAGAAATGTTTTTAAAACACAAAGAAATAAAAACCTCCGGCACCTCAATCGAATCTTTTTCTAAGGCGGTAAACTTGGGTAACAAGCGTAATTATTATGCTGAGCTGGAAGAAAAAAAGTCTAAGCTTGAGGAAGAATTTAATTCAGCCAACCAGCAGCATGATGAGCTTTGGGACTTAATACTTGTATTAAATGAAAATGACCATACTGAAGATAAGCTTGTGGATAAAATAATTCAAGATTATTATAGCGAGGCTGCCCGGGCGTAGCCCATTATTTTTTATCGGGCAGGGCAAGAATCACCCTATATCCTTAGGCAGGGGTATAAATTGGCCAAAGCACCTTTGGGGCATTGCTAGTATATGGAAGCCGTGAGGTGGCAGCTGTGAATTGTTTATAGATGGCGCAAGCGTTTGTATAGTCATGATATGGTTTATAAGCATAAAAACTAAAATGGAAGGAAGCAATTTGACATGAAAGATTTTTTACACAAGCTATTTCTTTCAACCTCAACAACGATGATGTTTTTTATGTTGCTATTTCTGGCACATCCACAAACGCTTTCAGCGGCGCCGCCGGCAGGTATTAAATATTCGCCGCTTTATGAGGCATCGCTGCAAAACACGATCCGGGAGTTTGATGAAAAAGAAAACGGGGTATTCGTAAATAAGGTCAATGACGCTGTGACAGAAAAAGCGCTCATTTCCGATATCGGAGATATGCTCTCGGAACCGGGCTACCAGCTTGCGGTGGGTATGCCCGTTATCCCGAAGCCCCCAATGCCGAGTTATACGACCAGCTATAGCTGTGGGGCCACTTGTGGTTCTACATGTGGGGCGACTTGCGGTTCTACGTGTGGGGCGACTTGCGGGGCAACCTGTGCGGGCAGCAGCACCTGTGTCGGTTCCAGTACTTGTTCGGGTTCCAGCACCTGCTTTGGTACTAGTACCTGTGCCGGCACAAACACATGCGCCGGATCCAGCACGTGCGCCGGCAGCAGTACTTGCATGGGCGGCGCGACTTGCCAGGGCATGAGTTCCTGTGCGGGCTCCGCGACGTGTTTCGGTACGAACACGTGCTCCGGGACAAACACCTGTTCCGGGACAAGTACCTGCTCCTTCGGCAGCGGGGCCTGCGTAAATCTGCCGGATAGCGGCCCTTCCGGAACCACGGCGGCACCAGCGCCAACCCCGGAACCCCTTCCTGAAACACCGGCGCCAGCAAATAGCGGCTCCAAGCCGAGCGGTTGGGCTACGGAACAAGTGGGCGAGGCGATAGAAAGCGGTTTTGTTCCGGAGGAGCTGCAGGGCAATTATCAAAATAATATCACCCGCCGCGAATTTTGCGTATTGATTATACAATCGGTAGATTCCATTTTATTTATCGATCCGGCATATAATGGCGAACTGGATGAAGACCCCGGCGAAAGCCCATTCACAGATGTTGACCTTTCAAGCGTCACTTGGGCATATGAACTCGGTATTGTGAATGGCGTTGGCAATGGCAAGTTTAACCCGGATGGGAATATCACCCGGCAAGAAGCGGCCGTGATGCTAACAAATATGATGGAAAACGTATTTGAGATGGATGTAACCGCATCTGCTTCAGGCTTCAGCGATACCGGCCAAATGGCTGATTGGGCCCGAAGCTCCGTGGATTTTGTATTTGACCGCGAGATTATGTCTGGCGTCGGCAATAATACGTTTGCGCCTTCGTCGCCATACACGAGGGAGCAGTCAATTGTGACGATTTTAAGAGCGTTTTATGCTATTTTAGATTTATAAGGAAGAATGATAATCAGGCTGGCATAGGGATATAAACCTTGTGTCAGCCATCATTTTCTTACAGGGAGGCCATTCTTTTGAGTCTTTTTTTTGCCACTTTGGCTGTTGCTTTTGGCATGGTTTTTAGTATGCCTGGGATACCGCACCGTTTTCTTTCAATAATCCTTCTGGTGGCATTTTTTTATCAGGCCGCGAAAAGCCTCCTTAAAACTCGGAAGTTTACAAAAACGCAGTTCCTTCAAGCATATATTCTGTCATTTTTTTTATTGTATCAGCTTTTGAAGGCTAAAAGCACCATATTTTATTTTTTTCTTTCGAAAATATCAGAGGGTTTTTCGTCGTTCATTGGTTTGTTGGCCAGGCGGCCCGTCCGTATGGGCATCACCTACAGTGGCATTGATAGTGTGGTTTTATTTATGATTGCACTTACTGTATTATTTTTTATGTATCAAAGGATTGCTGTTAAGAAATTATTGGCCTACATGTCGGCTGGTGTGGTGATTTGGGGATTCTATATTGGGCTATGGACGCTACTGGCCGAATCCAGCCTTACGCTAGGCTTAAATTTATTGGAACCGGTTACCGGCCCGTTGGATTACCGGGCCCTGTTGTTCGCCCTGCTTTTCTCTCTGTTTACGATTGCGGGTAAGGGCACAGCGCTTGATAATGGCCAGGGGGAAATGAACCTCATAGCAAAGTTTTTACCTGTGGCGGTTGTTTTGTTCTGCACGGCTGTGCTGGCCGTATCTGGTTTGATGGCAGGGGCGCCTGTAAAAAGGGGCGTCAAACAGGTTGTTTTCTGGGATACCGGAATTGATTTCAGTGTGCCGGAGGACGGAAAATACGGATTGGATTATGCCGGGATGTTCGGCGTATTGCCTCATTATTTGAATCGAAACGGATATCAATGCAAGATCAGCGAAAAAATCGATAGTACATTGCTGGGCGAGGCTGATGTATTGGTTGTATTTAATCCGATGCGCTTGCCGGGCGACGCGGAGCTTTCAGCTATCACGCGGTTTGTGGAGAACGGCGGCTCCGTGCTTGCGGCCGGCGACCATACTGGGCAGGGGCAAGTACGCCTGCCGCTGAATAAAATATTGGCGCCCGCGGCAATTTCTTTTAATTTTGACAGTGCAGTGCCATTCAAAAGCCTTTGGGGAGAAGGGTATCGTTTGCGGCAAAGCCCTATTTTCTCTGGCACAGGCAGCAGGGCCGTTCAAATAGTTGTTGGTGCGTCGCTTGATCTTGGATTTCGCGCAAAACCGCTTGTTATCGGCAAAGAAGGTTTTTCAGATCAGGGCGATATTAATAACACCGCGGACGGTTACCTTGGCGACATGCTTTTTAACCGGGGCGAACGTATTGGTGATTTGCCCTTGGCCGCGGAAGCTTCTTATGGGAAAGGGAAGTATATGGTGTTCGGGGACACCACGCCATTTCAAAACACGGTGATCCCTTATAGCTATCCGGTTGTTGATCATATTTTCGCAAATTTGAGCGGCAATGGGAAGCAAAGCCGCGCTGAGTGGGAAAACGACGGTTTTTTCAAAGCTTCCTGTATCATTGACGCGAGCCATATGCCCTTACTTTCGTGGGATAAATCAGGCAACGCGGCGGACGGGTTGATTGCGAACGCTATGCGGGTTGGGTTGATGCCGTACCTTAATCAAAATAAGCCGCTTTCGGAACTGCTGTCAAATCAAGGGGATGTTAAGCTTCTGATTCTGATGGCGCCGGCAATTTCTTTTTCAGAAGAAGAATTACAGTCGCTTGAAACGTTCATGGCAACAGGCGGGGCCGTTTTATTGTGCGCGGGTTATGACAGCCCGCCGGCCAGCGCGGAATTCGCGGCGCGTTTTGGGTTTTATTTTGACCCGAT